>CAYRQC010000143.1:0-4676 GCA_964426265.1 uncultured Phycisphaerales bacterium
ATTCCGGCAGACCCGAAAACGAACGAAGGCCACCCTTGCCTTGGGCGGCCTTCGCAACAGCGCTCTTTTCGCTCGAGAGCCTGTTCTCTCTCAGGAGCTGCTCGTTCCTCAGGACTTTGCCGGTACCCAGGCTCGATCAGCAGAGCACGCGCATGCGCCTCCGAGGTTTTGCTGAGCAACGGCTGTGCCGTCATGTCCCAACCGCAAGACGTTTCGTCTCAGTGCGCGGACTCGCGCTCTAACCCTGTGGTAACACCAGGGTTGAGACGCGCCATCAAACGCGACGCGACGGCTGATCGTGCTTAGCGCTCGGTCGAATCGACCCGCGCACGTTGGGACGGGACAATTCGCCTCATTCAGGGTGTGACGGGCTGGGGCGAATCGTCCCCTTCTCCAGGATCGCCGCTCTCGTTCTCGACGCCGTACTCGAGCAGCTTGCGGTAGAGCGTCCGCCGATTGATGCCGAGGATCTCGGCGGTGCGGCCGCGGTGGCCGCCGCACTCGCGCAGGATGCGCAGGATGTGCTGGCGCTCGAGGGCATCGATGGTGAGCGGCTCGGGCGGCGTCGCGCCCACGGTCGCCGCCTTGGCGCGGAGCTCGCCGGGCAGGTCTTCGAGCTCGACGAAGGGCGTCACGCAGAGGATCGCGGCGTGCTCGATGGCGTTCTCCAGCTCGCGGATGTTGCCCGGCCAGTTGTGGGCCTGTAGCGCGGCCAGCGACATCTTCGAGAAGCCCTCGATCTTCTTGTTGAAGCGCGCCGCACAGTTCAGCAGGAAGTGATTGGCCAGGAGCGGGAGATCGTCCATGCGGTCGCGCAACGGCGGCAGCTCGAGGCTCATCACGCGGAGCCGGTAGTAGAAGTCCTGCCGGAAGTTGCCGCGCTCCACCTCGCGCTTGAGCTCGGCGTTGGTCGCCGCGACGATCCGCACGTCGATCTTGCGTGTCTTGCGCTCGCCGAGGCGCAGCAGCTCCCCCGTTTCGAGGACGCGCAGGAGCCGCGTCTGCATGCTGAGCGAGATGTTGCCGATCTCGTCGAGGAAGAGCGTGCCGCGATCGGCCGCCTCGAACAGCCCCTGCGTGGTCTTGTCCGCTCCGGTGAAGGCGCCTTTTGCGTAGCCGAAGAGCTCGCTCTCGAGCAGCGTGTCGGGAAGGGCGCCGCAGTTGATCGGGATGAACGGCTCGTTGGCGCGCGGGCTCATCCGATGGATCTCGCGGGCGATCAGCTCCTTGCCGGTCCCGGTCTCGCCGAGGATCAGCACGGTCGAGCTGGTCGGCGCGACGCGCTCCAGTAGCTGCAGCGAGCGGAGGAAGGTCGGGCTCTTGCCCATCAGCGTCGGGCCGGGCGAGAGGTGTTGGACGCGGCGTTCGAGCTTGGACTGGCGATCGCGCAGCGCCCGCTTCTCCAGTGCGCGCTTCACCGTGAGACGCACCTCGTCGAGGTCGAACGGCTTGGCGAGGTAGTCCTCGGCGCCGCGCTTCACGGCGTCAACCGCCGACTGCAGGCTCGCGAAACCGGTGATGACGATCACCTCGGTCTCGGGGCTCTCCTGCTTCACCCGATCGACCAGCTCGAGGCC
The DNA here is from genome assembly GCA_964426265.1 of uncultured Phycisphaerales bacterium. Taxonomy (GTDB): domain Bacteria; phylum Planctomycetota; class B15-G4; order B15-G4; family SIAN01; genus SIAN01. The sequence goes on from CAYRQC010000143.1 coordinate 1,578, forward strand.
ATCCATCCCCGGCATGCGGACGTCGGTGCAGACGAGATCGATCAGCTCGTCACGGACCATCGCGAGCGCCGCCTGGGCGTTGGACGCCTGCGCGACCTCGTACCCCTCCTCCCTCAGGATCTCGGCGAGCCCGGTGCGCAGCGCCTCTTCGTCATCGACCACCAGGATTCGTGCCATCAGCTCCCCGATCCACTCGCCGCGATGGGACGCTTTATCTCAGGAGACGAGGCGACCCCGTCGAGCGGTAGCTCGAACTCGAAGCGCGCCCCTCCCTCGGAACGGTTCTGGGCAAAGATCGCGCCGTGGTGCTCCTTGAGGATGCCATACGAGACCGAGAGCCCCAGTCCGGTTCCCTCTCCGGGCTCCTTCGTGGTGAAGAAGGGCTCGAAGAGCCGTGGGATGACCTCGGCCGGAATGCCCGGTCCGCTGTCGTCGACCGCGACCCGAAGGGCGCGACCGGCGGTGGGGAGGCGGCTGCTCGCCACCTCTTCTGCGATCACGCTGACGCGGCCGCTCTTGCCGATCGCCTGGAAGGCGTTCAGCAGCAGGTTGAGCAGCACCTGCGAGATCTGCTGGCTGTTGCCGGTGATCGGCGCGAGCCCGACCGCGATCCGCTGCTCGACGTCGATGCCGTCGTTCTTCGCACGATCGGCGACCAGGGCGCAGGTGCTCGCGATCACCTCGCCGATCGCGAACGGCGCGAAGCGGGTCGGCGCGGCGCGTGCGAAGTCGAGCAGGTTGCGGGTGATCGCGGCGACTCGCTTGCCCTGCTCGACGATCTTCTCGAGCTTGTCGACGTCGATCTCGCCCTTGCGCGCGCGCTCGAGCGCCCGCTGCGCGAACATCGTGATGATCCCGAGCGGGTTGTTGATCTCGTGCGCGACGCCGGCGGCGAGCGCGCCAACCGACGACAGCCGCTCGGCCTTGATCAGCCGCGCCTCGATCGACTTGCGCTCGCTCACGTCGCGCAGGATCGCGCGGACACCGACTGGCTTGCCGTCGGCGACCACCGGCGTCGCCGAGATCTCGACCGGGATGCGCCGGCCGCTCGCCGGCAGCAGCAGCTCCGACGCGTAGGCCTTCAGGGTCCGGCCGGCGAGGACGTGGTCGAGCCCGCGCTGCATCGCCGCGCGCGCGTCGGGCGCGATCCAGTCGAGGAACGGCTGGCCGCGCAGCTCGTCGACGGTGGTGCCGAAGAGCTCCGTCTGCCGGCGGTTGGCCGAGACGATCCGTCCGCGTGCGTCGGTGACCTGGATGAGGTCGGAGGCGTTCTCGACGATGTCGGAGTAGCGCTTCTCCGACTCCACGATCTGGTCGTGCGCGTGGCGCAGCTCGTCGAGCGCCGACTGCAATTGCGTCGTCCGCTCGTGGATCGTCTGCTCCATGCCGGAGTAAAGCGAGCGCAGCTCGGCGGCCATCGCGTTGAAGGCGCGCGCCAGCTCCTCGGCCTCGTCCCCGGTGCTGACGTCGAGCGTCTGGGCGAGGTCACCCTGACCGATCTTGGTCGCCCCGTCGCGCAGCAGCTCGAGCGGCCGCGTCAGCCGGCGCGCGAAGAAGAGGCCAAGCAGCGTGGCGAGCAGCAGCGCCGCCGCGAGCACCGCGCCGAAGACGATGCGGAAACGGTCGACGCTGGCGAGCAGGCCGCGCGCCGACCGTTCGATGGCGAGGACGTAGCGGACGGAGAAGTCGTCGCTCCGCGGCTGCAGCGGCGCGAACGCGATGATCTCACCGCTCTCGAAGAGCGCGGCGTTCGCATAGCCGCCGCGCGCGTGGTCGCGCAGCCCGAACTGGTCGGGCAGCTCGACGAAGCGGCCGGGCTGGGTCGTCGCCAGCCCGCTCAAGTCCTTCGCCTTGAAGACCGAGAGGAGCGCCGCATCGTCGGACTCGACCTGCGATCCGGCGTGCAGCTCGCGGAGCAGTCGGCGCCAGGAGTGGACCACGAAGATCCAGCCGAACTCGGTCCCGAACGTCCCCTGCACGCGGGCGGCGAAGATCTCGAGTGCGTCCCCGTCGACCAGCGACTGGTGGTCGTCGGTGGCGCGCAACACCTCGCGTTCGGGGTGCTCGTCACGGACCTTGCTCCACGCGTCCAGCACCCGGGGCAGCAAGGAGTCGCCGGGTGGCGCGCCCGGCCGCAGCAGGCCGGCGTCGTCACGGGTCACCAGCTCGCGCGGCGTGCGCTCGTCCGCGCGCTCGACCCAGAGCACGGGCGTGCCGCTCTCGGCGTTGAAGCCCGACGAGAGGACGAACGCGACCAGCGAGCTGCGCTGCTGCTCGAGCAGCCGGCGCAGCTTCTGGTCGACGATGTTGAGGTCGCGCTGGATCTTCTTCCACTCGTCGAGCGGCACCAGTTGCCGTTCACCGGAGCTGCGTGCTTCGGCATCGGGCATGAAGTTGGCGAGCAGCTGTTGGGGATCGAGGTTGTCCTTGACCAGCGCCGTGAGCTGCTGCTCGACGCCGTCGAGCACGTCGGAAGCGTGGCGCGCGTCGGTGACGCAGGCCTCGGAGATCAACGTGAGCGCCTGCTCGGAGAGCGCATCGGAAGCCTTGCGCAACGCGTAGAGCGAGACCGCGACGGCAGGGAGCACCGCGACCGCGACCAGGACGGCGAGGATCTTGTTGCGGATTCGATGGAGCCCGCGCCCGCGCGTCCCGCCGACCATCTCAGCGCTCCTCCCTCGGCGGAGCGGTGACGCGGATGCGACCGGCGGCCACCTGGATCATCGGCGGGAACGCGCGCGCGCGCGGCGTCGGCCACTGCACTCGCACCTCGTCGGCGCGCGGCAGCTTGCCCAGCCCGAAGTGCGCCTCGAATGGTCCTTGCGAGAGGTAGGAGCCGCCCGAGACCAGCTCCGCCACCAGCTTGCGGCCACCCACGTCGACCTGCACCAGGGTGTTCACCGCATCGCCGCGCGTGGGTTCAGGCGGCTCCGCGTCGGTTCGCAGCGCGCCGATCTGCACCTGGATCGTGAGTGAGTGGTTGCCGTTCTCTGGCAGGCGATTTTCGAGGTAGACGACGGGGCCATTGTTCTGCGCGAGGAGCAGGTCGAGGTCGCCATCCTGGTCGACATCTCCGGTGACGACCCCGCGGGCCGAGAA
>CAYRQC010000144.1:0-2989 GCA_964426265.1 uncultured Phycisphaerales bacterium
ACGACGGATCGGTGTTGCGGAGGAACGTTCGATGGCGATCGGTGCGGTGCTGGTGTTCGGGCTGGGGCTTTGGCTGCAGGAGACGAAGCCGGAGACGAAACCGGCCACGCAGGCGGAGAGCCCGTGGCTCGATGACAAAAATCTCGGGGCGCCGCTGCGGCCGGGCGAAGTACCTGCACTCGCAGCGCCGCTCGTCGACACGGCCGCCAAGCTGATCGGGCGCGCCCTGGTGAGCAATCGCGCGAGCGAAACTCTCGAACAACTGTGCGACGATTGCGGCGCGCGCCTCTCGGGCAGCAGCAACGCCAATGTCGCGGTCGAGTGGTGCCTGGAACGGCTGCGCGCCGACGGCTTCGACAACGTGCGCGCCGAGAAGGTCATGGTGCCGCATTGGGTGCGTGGCCACTGCGCCGTCTCGATGGTCGCGCCGCGGCTCCAGGAGATGTACGCCTGCGCGCTTGGCGGCAGCGTCGGGACCGGTGGCAAGCCGCTACGCGCCGCGGTCGTCGCAACCGAGAGCCTCGAATCGCTCGCCAAGCTCGCGCCGAGTGACGTGGTCGGCAAGATCGTCCTCTTCACGCGCAAGATGGAACGCGATGGCGGAGCGGCGGCGGGTTACGGCGCGACGGTCTCCGTCCGCTCGAACGGGGCGATCGCCGCGGCGAAGCTCGGCGCCGTGGGCGTGATCATCCGGAGTGTCGGCACCGGCAACGCGCGGCTCACTCACACCGGCGCGATGAGATACGAAGAGGGGACGCCGAAGATTCCGGCCGTGGCCGTCTCCGCCGAGGATGCCGAGCTGATGGCGCGCCTGATCGCGCGCGACGTGCCGGTCGAGGCGGCGCTCGACCTCGGTTGCGACACCCTCCCCGACGTCGAGTCGGCCAACGTCGTCGCCGAGCTGCGTGGCCGCGAGAATCCCGATGAGATCGTCGTGATCGGAGGCCATCTCGATTCTTGGGACCTCGGCACCGGCGCGATTGATGACGGTGCCGGCGTCGTGATCTGCTGGGAGGCGGCGCGCCTCATGCGCGAGGCGGGCCTGCGACCGCGCCGCACGATTCGCCTGGTCTTCTTCATGAACGAGGAGAACGGGCTGCGCGGCGGCGACGGCTACGCGACGGCACACGCTGACGAGCTGGCGCAGCATGTCGCGGCGATCGAGTCGGATGGCGGTGCCGGCCGCCCGCTCGGCTTTGGGTGCACCAGCAGCGACGACGATCTCGCGCGCGTGCAGGCGCTCGGCACACTGCTGCGCGGCATCGGTGCGGGCGAGGTGCATGCGGGCGGCGGCGGCGCCGACGTCGGCCCGATGCGCAAGGGGAGCGTGCCGACGCTCGGGCTGAATCAGGACAGCTACTGGTACTTCGACTATCACCACACGCCCGCCGACACGCCCGACAAGGCCGATCCGCACGAGCTCTCACTCAACGTCGCCGCGATGGCGGTGATGGCCTACGCGCTCGCGGAGATGGAGCCGCGGCTCGCCTCCGCGCCGCCCTCCGCCGGCACCGGTCGCAACCGCTGATCCGAGAGTCCCCCATGAGCAAGCAAGTCGTCCTCTTCTGGCCCGGTGACTACCGCGCCGCGCCCAACGAATGGGCGCGCCCGATGATCGAGCAGGCGACCGCGCAGATGAGCGCCGCGCTCACCAAGCTCGGGCGCAAGCCGAAGGTGATCCGCAAGTTCCTCACCAAGCCGCACGAGGCGATCGCGACGCTGCGGCCGATCGACGATCCACTGGTCGCCATCTGCGTCCACTGGTTCTACGGGCCGCACACGGTGGACGGTGTGGTCGGCAAGCAGAACCCGCTGCTGCTCGCCAGCAACTTCTCGGGTCGCTGGCCGGGGCTGGTCGGACTCCTGAACACCGCGGCCTGCCTGGAGAGCGTCGGCCGTCCGGTCTCGCGCCTCTGGACCGAGGCGAAGGAGTGGTCGAAGAACGCGGCGTTCATGGCGCGGCTCGACGAGTGGTGCACGACGGGCGCGATCCGCTGGCCGGAAGGTGAGCTGCACTACTCCGCTCCGATCGCGCCGGACGAGCTGCAGCGCGCGCGTGAAGTGCTGGAGGAGCTGAGAGCCAAGCGGCCGCTGATCTTGATGCTCGGTGACACCAGCATGGGGATGATCAACGGCTACTTCGGGAACCGGACGCTCGCGAAGCTCGGCTTCAGCGAGCACAAGGTCGATCAGGCGTGGATCCCGCTGCGCGCCGCAGCAATCGCGAGGAAGCGCGTCGACGCCGCCTTCGAGTTCGTGAAACAGAAGGGCGTCGAGTTCCATTGGCGCGAGGCCGACGCCGACGACTTCACCGAGGAGTCGACGCGCGAGCAGCTCGCGATGTATTGCGCCGTGCTCGACCTGGTGAAGGAGTTCGGCGCCGACTGCATCGGCTGGCAGTACCAGCTCGGCCTGTGGCCGGTGATCGCGCCGAGCGACTTCTGCGAAGGGTTGCTCAACAGCACTTGTCGCCCCGAGAGCAACGACGACGTGATCATCACGGCGACCGAGGCCGACCAGGGCAACGTCGTGCCGATGGAGCTGTTGAAACGGCTGCTGAAGAAGAAGGGGCTCCACCAAGCCGTGATGTTCCACGATGTGCGTTGGGGCGGGCGGCACGACGGCCGCTTCCTCTGGGTGCTGCTGAACAGCGGCAGCTGCGGCGCCTACGCCTTCAACCACGAACCTCACACACTTGCCGGCGTCCACAGCTATCGCCAGCCACGCGGCTACTTCCCCAAACCCGGCGGCACCTTCGCCGGCGAATCACTCCCCGGCAAGGTCACCTGGGCGCGCGCGTGGCTCAAGGGCGACGAGCCGTGGATGGACATCGGCCGCGGCGAGGTCGTGAAGCTGCCGCCGAAAGTACGCGACGCGTGGTGGAACGGCACGACCCGGCAATGGCCATTCATGGCGTGCGACCTCGGCTGCTCGATGGAGACACTCATGGCGCACTACCAGAGCAACCACGTCGCGGTCGCCTATGGTG
>CAYRQC010000145.1:0-4431 GCA_964426265.1 uncultured Phycisphaerales bacterium
CTGGCGGCCGCGTGTCCCACCGAGGCCGTTGCCGTTGCGATCCCTGCCGAGACCCAGCTCAACGAGATCCAGCTCTGCTGGTACCTCGGCAAGCTCGTCGTGAAGCTGCCGCTCGCCACCGCCGACCGGCCACACGTCGACCAGGCGCTCTCCGCCTTCGGCCTCGCTGGCGCCCCGATCTGGTTCGCCAAGGACCCCACCTGGCCCGGCCGCGGCGGTGGTGAACTCCTCAAGTAACCCGCCACGTCGGCTAACGGCCGAGAGCCAATCTCTCCGCGCAGAGGTCGTCGATCCCCTTCGTCCGTCGGATCTTCGCCTGCACCGCGGCGATGTCGTACTCGACGCGCGACCATTCGACGTAGTCAGGATGAAGCAGGGCGTAGCACGCTGCCGTGTTGCCGTCGCGTGGCTGGCCGACGGAGCCGATGTTGACGTACGCCTTCTCCTTGCCGAAGTCGTAGCGGCCGTCCAGCTCCTCGGGAGTCCGATGACCCACTCCTTCGATGAAGACCCCCGGCTGATGGGTGTGACCGAACATCCCGAGCCGCGGCAGCAGCCGGAAGATCTCCTCCATCTTCTGCGGCGAGAAGACGACGTCGGTCTTCATCACGTACTCGCGCACAGGATCGCGTGGCGAGCCGTGGACGAAGAGGATGTCGCCGCGCAGCTTGGTCGTCACGAGATCACGCAGGAAGTTCCAGCGCGCCCGCTTCGCCGCCGGCTTGAAGATTCCGGGGCGGATCATCTCTCGGTTCGTCTCGAGCGCCTGACGAGCGATCGGATTGAAGTCCTCGGCGCCCGCGAACACCGCATCGTCGTGGTTGCCGCGCAGCACGACGCTGCAGCGTTCGCGAACGAGATCAATGACCGGCTCGGGATCGGGGCCGTAGCCGACGATGTCGCCGAGGCAGTAGATCTCCGAGACACCTCGCGCCACGGTGTCTCGCAGGACCGCGGTCAACGCCTCGAGGTTCGAGTGGATGTCCGAGATGAGCGCGATCGGTCCAGCCAAGAGGATCCTCATCCATCGATCCGCGGATCACGCGTCTTCGTACATCACGGCGGCGCGCTCGTCTGACCGGTCAATGATAGCCGCCCCGCTTGGTCGGGATGACCCAGGAGCCCCGACTGAAGCACCGCCTTTCGGTCGACGACGCAAGCGTGCGTCGCGACGTCGAATCGGGACGCCTTCGCTCGCGGCGAATCGCCAGCCGCGGACTCCGCCATCTCATGCCGCTGGGAGCTCCAAGGGATCTCCCCAAGCCAATCGACCATCGATGAACACCGCACGCGTCACCAGTGCGCCCCGTACCGCGGCCGCCACGAGATGTTGCGGCTCGAGTGGCGCGCCATCCCGCGTCCGTACCAGCTGCAGCGTCGCGGCATCACCCGTGCAAAGCTCGGCTGCCGTGAGCCAGAGCACTCGGCGACCAGCGGCCGTCGCGGCAGCGAGGATGGCAGCGTCGGGGACCTCGCCATCGACCGTTCGAAACGTCGCCATCTCCGCCCACAGGTCGAGCCCGACGTTGCTGGCACGCGAGTCGGTCCCGAGTGCCAGCGTGCCACCCGCCGCCAGCACCGCCGCGGCTGGGTAGCGCGGATGGTCGAAGTAGCGGTGGCTGCGCGGACAGTAGACGAGCGGCCAACCGCGGCGCCCGCACACCTCGATCTCACGCCCGGTCAGCCGATTGCCGTGGATGACGACGAAGCCGGGCGGTGGCGCCACGGACTCGACACGCTGGAACGATCCGGCCCGCGGAGCTTCCCAACGAACCGGTGCAACTCCCCAGCGGTCGAACAGCGCTGCGAGCGGCCCACCGCCCCTCACTAGCAACTCGTCCTCGTCGCCACTCTCGGCGACATGGCTCGCGATCGGTACGCGGAGGCGCCGCGAAAGATCGGCCAGGAGCCGGAACAGCTGCTGATCCGTCGAGTAAGGCGCGTGCGGCGACAGGCCGAGCCGCAGCTGCCGGCCGATCGGAGCCGTGCGAGCGCACGCCTCGATCTCTTGTTCGAGTCGCGCCTCGAGCCCGTCCACCGGCCGACCGAGCAGCTCGCGATAGACCACGCCTTCGAGCGGCGTGGAAGCGAGCACGTCAAAGGCACCGCCGAACGGATCGATGTCCCCGACCGCAACGGTTCCGCTGGCGAGCAGCTGACGCACTCCGCTACGGATCGCCTCGGCGATCGCCTCCTTCGGACGAGCGCGCCGTGCGCGGACGAGATCTTCCACCCACGCCGCGAAGCTCTCGCGCCGAAGCTGCTCGCCGGGAAGATCGGAGAGCTCGAGATGGACGTGCGCATCGACGAAGCCGGGAAGCGCGAACCATCCGCTTGCGCCCGACCGGGTCAATCGCGACGGTCCGATTCGCGACCGTGCGGGTCGACCGCGCAACGGGACCCCGGGCTCGATCTCGAACTCGGTTGGACCCACCAGGGTCCCCCCGCACCAGGCACCATCCACGACGATCGTCACGGCGCTTCCTGGAGCCGCTCCTGCAGCCGGGCGTCGAAAAACGACGCGGGGCGCGAGAGACCGTGATCCCACGCGCCCCGCAATCCTGAAGTCGAGATAGATCAGGGCTTGACGGTGTTGGTCTCGATCTTGATCTCATCGATCTGGACATCGGAGTACATCTTCCCGCCGATCGGGATCTGGGTCGCGGAGGCCTCGAGGATCACCTTGAAGCGGACGAATGGCTTGCCGAGGTAACCGCTCATCGGGACGATGGTCGGGTCCTTGAACGCCGTAATCGTCGTGTCGTCGATCAGTCCAGTCTCGTCGATCGCTCCCGCCACGCTGAGCAACAGGGTGAAAGGCGGAACGGTCGGCGTCGATCCAGTGGTGCTGCCGGCACGGTCGACCACATAGGTCCCCGGGATCGTCACACCGTTCTCCTTGACGGTGTAGGTGACGGTCAGTTTCTGGTAGTCGGGGTTCAGCGCACCGGTCGGCACGAAGATCAACTGCGCGATGCTCTTGCCGCCGCCAGCGAAGCGACCGAGGTTCTCGGCCGTGAGGGCGGGCGTCGTGACACCGACGAAGTCGGAAACGGTGAGGCTGTTCAGGTCATTCTCGAGGCGGATCCGGCCATTGCCGCCATCGCCACCCTCGATGCCGAATCCTTGCGCGCCACCCAGCCCGCCGGCACAGGAGAGCCGGCCCATGATCTGGACCGCAAGCGAGCCACCGGCACCCAGCACGATCGTGCCACCCGAACCGCCACCCCCGCCCGACGCGGAGTTGATCCCCGCGACATCGGAGCGGCCTCCCTCGCCACCTTCCGCGAGGATCTGGCCAGTCGGGGTGATGTCGATGTTGCCAGCCGCAACGATCGTCACCGAGCCGCCACCCGCACCGCCGCCACCGCCCGGGATCCAGAGCGGAAGCACGAAGAGCTTCTCGGAGAAGTCTTCGAAGCAGTCCTGGGTGAAGTCGTCGTAGAAACCGATGTCGCTGATGTTGTTGGTGGTCTTGGGATCGGTCGCCGACGGGTGGCCGGTGTGGCCGGACGGAATCTTGTTGCTGCCGGCGCAATGCATGCCAGCGCCGCCGCCACCCGTTCCACCGGCGGTGTACGGAGGCGAGATACGCGCCGTGTCACCGGGGGTCATCGTCGTCGTCGAGAGGTCGATCGTCGCACCGGAAGCGGTGGTGATCGGCGAGATCCTGGCGGTGAACGTGTCGACGATCGACGCGATCGTGAAGGTGTTGCCCTGGCTGATGTTCGGATTGATGCGGTGTCCGACGAACGACGTGTCAAGCACACCGCTGCCCGCATCGAAGAGGGGCGTCGAAAGAACAATCTTGTCGGTGCCAATCCGAGCCGGAGATCCCAACGTCGCCGTCGGCCCGGCCGCACCGCCTGCGGCGCCGGAGTTCCCGGTTCCGCCGAAGAAGGGCGACGTCCCCACGGTGGGATCGCTGTCACCATTCGTGCCCGCACTGAACGCTCCGCCACCACCGCCGCCACCCGACCGCGCGAGCGTAAGGAACGTCTGCATCACCGCCTGCGGATCGGAGCCGGCACCGCTGTGGATCTTGACGACATCGTCGACCGTGTTGTCGACATCGGTCGGGTCAAGGTCGAAGAGCTCACCGCCCTTCACCCCGGCGAGCTGACCAATCACGTAGCAGTCGAACGGTTCACTCAGCAGCGGCGCCCGGAACCCGCCGCTGCCATCCGACTCGAGCCATGGGTTGTCGGTCACCTGGGTGAGCTCGCCACGGAAGTTTGCACTCGCACTGCTCGACTCCACGGTCACCACACCGGTGCCGGTGCCGATCAAGACAACCTTGAAGGCGTTGTGGTAGCGCTCGAAGCGGTAGTCGTCAGCACCGACGTTCGGCTGCAGCCAGAGATTGGTGACGCCCTGGGTGCGCAGTGTGTCGAGCCGCGCGATGGCGGGGTAGACCGCGCTGTTGACGTC
>CAYRQC010000146.1:0-6258 GCA_964426265.1 uncultured Phycisphaerales bacterium
CTGCCGGCGCGCCGGCTCCTGGCCGAGCTGCGCAAGGCGGTCTTCGCATTTGCGGGCAGCGAGCAGCTCGCCGACGACCTCACCCTCGTCGTCGTTCGGGCGCTGTGATCGCCGAGTTCGACCTCGTTGTGCGCGATGCGACGGTGCCAGCGGCGGCGCTCGCTGTGCGAGTTCGCGGCGGGCCGTTGCAGAGTGGTGCATCGCAGCGCCTCGACGTCGGCGTGCGCGGCGACCGGATCGCGGCGGTCGAGCGCGGGCTGCCGCGCGGTCGCCACGAGGTCGCGGCGGACGGTGCTCTGCTGCTGCCCGGCCTGATCGACAACCACGTTCACTACCGCGAGCCCGGCGCCACCTGGAAGGAGGGCTACGTCACCGGCACCAGCGCGAGCCTGCGCGGCGGCGCAACCACGGTCGGTGAGATCCAGAACAACGCGCCGCTGGTTCTCGATGCGACGCAGTGGCGCGCGAAGGTCGCTTCGCTCACCGGGCGCGCGCGCACGCGCGTACTCGTCTATGGCTGCGCGACACCGACCAATGTCGCCGACGTGCGCGAGCTGGCGCGCGTGGCGCCGGCCGTCAAGCTCTTCCTCGCGGCCGACCCCGAGCTCGAGGTGAGCGATCGGCCGACCTTGCGGGCGATCTTCGAGGAGGTCGCGGCCGCCGATGGCCTGCTCGTGCTGCACGCCGAGATGGGGCCGCTGGTGCGCGCCGGGCTCGCGGCCTTCGGCGAGCGGGCGGCCGACTTCAGCAAGGCGCGTTCACCCGAGGCTGAGCTGGCCGCCGTCGAGCTCTGCAACGAGCTCTGCGCCGCCACCCGCGCACGCATCCACTACTTCCACGTCTCCTCGGCGCTTGCGTGCGACGCGATCCGCGCCGCCAAGTCGCGCGGCCTTCCGGTGAGCGCTGCCGCTTGTGCGCACTACCTGCTCTTCACCGATGCGGACGTCGCCGAGCGCGGCGCGCTGCTCAAATGCAACCCGTCGATCAAGTCGTCCGCCGATCGCGCCGCGCTGCGCGCCGCGGTGGCCGACGGCACGCTGGACGTGATCCAAAGCGATCACGCGCCCCATCCTGCGGCCGAGAAACGCGAGCGGTCGTTCCGCGCCGCACCGTCGGGGATTCCCGGCGCCGATCTCTTCTTGCCACTCTGGCTCGAGCTGGTCGCGGAGGGCGTGCTCACGCTCGATCAACTGGTCGAGCGCGGCTCGCGCGGTCCGGAGCGACTCCATCGGCTCGAGGATCGCGGCGCGATCGAGCCGGGGTTGCTCGCCGACCTGGTGTTGGTGGAAACGCGCGCCGCAACGGTCACCGAGGCCGCCTTCGCTTCCAAGGCGAAGCACTCGCCCTACGTCGGCCGCATGTTGCGGGCGTGGCCGCATAAGGTGTGGGTGGGTGGGCAGCTCGCGTTCGATCGTGCGCGAAGCGAGGATCTAGCCGCGCTCGAGCGCGCCGCGCCGCCGCCGCTCGCAACGACCAGCGGCGGCAAAAGTGGCTGCTGCTGATGACTGCTCCGACCCCAACCGGCGAATGGAAGTACAAGGGACCGCGCGTCACTGTCGACGCGATCGTCGTGCGTGAGGGGTGCGTGCTCTTGGTGCGGCGCCGCTGGCCGCCGCCGGGTTGGGCGCTGCCGGGTGGGTTCGTCGATCTGGGTGAGACGGTGGAGCATGCGGTCGCGCGCGAGACGCTGGAGGAGACCGGTCTCGTCGTGACGCGGTTGCGCCAGCTCCACGCCTACTCCGATCCCAAGCGCGATCCGCGCCACCACACGGTCGGCGTCATCTTCGAGGTCGAAACGAGTGGCGAGCCGGTGGCCGGCGACGATGCCGCGGAGTGCCGCCTATTCCCGCTCGATGCGCTGCCGCCCGACCTCGCGTTTGACCATCGCGCGATCGTCGAGGACTTCAAGCGGCGGCGCTACCCGGGCGGGATGGAGCCGGCGTAGCGGTATGCCGCAGTGGTGGGCGCGGAATCGGATCTGTCGAATTGCCGTGGGGTGGAGGGCGATAGTTGAACTAAACGATCGTGGATAGATTGTTTGGTTCAACTAAATAGAGGTTTCGATGTCATGAAGGTACGAACTTTTTGGGTCGAGCGGATCCTCGGCGAATGGCGACGCAAGACGATTGTCTGGCTCACCGGCGTGCGCCGCGTCGGCAAGACGCGCCTCTGCCAATCCTTGCCCGGCATCGAGTATCTCGACTGCGAGCTGCCGCGCGTTCGCGCGCAGCTCGGTGACCCCGAGGCCTTCCTCGATCGCGTTCGCGGCAAGTCGGTCGCGCTCGACGAGATCCACCGTCTCGACGCGCCCACCGAGCTGCTCAAGATCGCCGCCGACCACTACCCCGACGTCCATCTCATCGCCACCGGCTCCTCGACGCTCGCGGCCAGCGCGAAGTTTGCAGACACGTTGACTGGACGCAAGGCCACCGTCGCGCTGACACCGATGACGCTCGCCGACCTTGCCGACTTCGGAAAAACGGACCTGGTGCATCGGCTACATCGTGGCGGCCTTCCTCCGTTCTTCCTGGCGGAATCGCTGCCGGAACCGGACTTCCCGGAGTGGCTCGATTCGTACTGGGCGCGCGACATCCAGGAGCTGTTCCGGATCGAGCGACGCGCACCGTTCCTGCGCTTCGTCGAGCTGGTCCTCGCACGGAGCGGCGGCATCTTCGAGGCCACGGCGTTCGCCGGCCCGTGCGAGGTCGCGCGCACCACGATCGTCAACTACCTCGCCGTGCTCGAGGCGACGCTGGTTGCTCACGTCGTCCGCCCGTGGTCCGCCCGCAAGACGAGCGAGATCCTTGCCGCACCCAAGGTCTACGCCTTCGACACCGGATTCGTCGCGTTCGCGCGGGGATGGAACACGCTGCGACCGGAGGATCTCGGCTCGCTCTGGGAGCACCTCGTGCTCAACGAGATCCGTGCCCGCCTCCCCGACCTCGAGATTCGCTACTGGCGCGAGAAGCACGGCCGCGAGATCGACTTCGTCGCGCTGCCGCGCGGCAAGCATCCGATCGCGATCGAGTGCAAGTGGTCGCATCGTCACGCCGACCAGCGCCCGTTCGGCTCGTTCCGCCGGATCCACCCCGGCGAGCAGAACTACGTCGTCGCCGCCGACGTCTCGGGCAGCTTTCCGCTGCTCGACCCCGATCCGCCGATCCAGTGCATCGCGCTCGACGCGTTGATCGCGAAGCTGGCCAGTTCATGAGGGCGGGCGCGACTCCCGCGTGACGATGCGCACACTCGTGGTGCTCCGGGTCACGACAATATGGACTTGCCGTTCGACCTCTCGGCACGGCACGGACATTTGGGCCGGCACGCCCCGTCTTCCCCAAGCCCGCACCGCGGCGGAACCTAGCGATGGAGCCCGCGCGCCACCTCAGGATTTGCGACCTCGACCGTGGCAACGGCGGAATCGCCGGTCCGGACGCCGGCGGCGGCCGGTGCGACCGGCAGCCGGCACAAATCGCCGCGTAATGCGGCTGCTCGCGCGGCGCCTGGTTCCTCGTGAGGCGCCAGTCCACCGCGGACGCTCCGAAATGATCGTGCGGCCCATGCCGGCAAGGAGGATCGTCATGCGTCGTGCGCTCACCCTCGTCCCGTCGCTCGGCCTCTCCTATCACTCGGGCGGCGGCAACGCTGGGTCGGCGCCGGCTGGAATCTCTCCGGATTCTCGTTCATCACGCGAGTGGCACCCCGCCACGGCGCCCCCAAGTTCGACACGACCGACGTCTTCCTGCTCGACGGCGAGGACCTGGTTAGGCGCAGGAGCCTCGGTGTGGTGAGCCTGGTCGTGATGGCGGCGACGGGTCCGGGCGGCTTCGCGCTGGCGGCTGCAAGCGGCGCGCTCTACCTCTACGGCAAGGAGACCGGCAACAAGGACGCGATGATGATCGGCGAGATGCTGCTCGAGTTCCAGGCGGGTTGGGCGAGCAGCGGGTCGGTCGTGATGGGCCTCTTCGAGGCGGCGACGTGTGACAGCAGTCCGCTCGACCCGCAGATGAAAGAGGATGTGCGCATCGCCTTCGCCGGCTACCTCTGGATCTCCGGCCAAGCGACGGCCGACTTCAGCAAGTGGAATGACGGCCTGCTGTCGGTCCGCCAGACGAAGAGCGGCGACCTCGTGCTCGGCTATTCCTTCCCGATCGCGGTCACCGGCACCGACTCCAGGAACTCGGCTGCGAACCAGAGCTTCCAGTTCCGCGGGAGCGTCCGCATCCACGACTGCTTCGGCAGCTCCGGCTCGTCGCACGTGCCGGGTGTGCAGATGCAGGACGGGTGGCACTCGATCGTCAACGCGTCGACTTCATCGACGGCCGTCCCGCCCGGTGGTGCCGGCCACCTCTCGTTCGCGAGCGGGCGGCTCAGCAGCGCGCACGGTGGCCTCGATGGCGGTGGTGGCGGCCTCGCCGACCCGGACGGCGGCAGCTATCTGTCGGCGCTCTGCTTCAACGGAATGGTCGGAACCGCCGGTTCGAGTCCGCTCGCGACCTACGCGATGGGATCCAGCACCGGCACCAGCCAGTGGAGCGGCGAGTTCCAGCAGTTCCAGATTTCACAGAACTGAGAGCCTCGTCCGCGTTCGCAGGCGCGAGGCGGAGCCGTGGACCGCTTGGCCGGTCTCGACGAGGACCGCAACGGTGCTGGCTGGGTCGAACCGATCGAGCAGCCGCCACGCGAGGATGCGGCGCGAGAGGTTGTCGATTACGGCGTACATTTGCACGCGGCCGTGGTCGAGGAGGCGGATCAACGTCGTGTCGATGCGCCCGATCTCGTTCGGCCGCGAGGCGCGAATCCCGACTCGGGGCGGCGCGGCGTAGACGCGAACACGGCGCCCATGCGCTGCGCGAGAACGGCGAGCAAACTGGTCGGGACGTGGAGGTAGTCAGCCGAGGTCACCATCGCGCCGATCTTCGACACCGCGGGTGCGCCTCAATTTGACGCCACGGCGGGTGCGCCGCATGCTGTGCGAGTGCCATGAAGGTCTTCTTGAGCTATTGCCGAGCGGATGCGGCGGTCGCGGGTGCGATCACCGAGGACCTCCGGCAGATCGGCCACGAGGTCTGGTGCGATCGCGAGCTCACGGGTGGACAGGCGTGGTGGCACGCCATCCTCGGCCAGATCCAGGACTGCGACCTCTTCGTCTTCATCCTGACGCCCGGTTCCCTGGAGTCGCAGGCTTGCGGGTCGGAGCTGGGCTACGCCCGGAGCCTCGCGAAACGCGTGCTGCCCGTCCTCTGCGACGACGGCGTCAAGACGAATCTCCTTCCGCCGGACCTGTCGACGATCGAGTACGTGGACTACGTGGCGCGGGACAAGTCGGCGGCGATGCGGTTGTTCCGGGCGCTGACCCACCTTCCGGATGCAGTGCCGCCGCCCAGCCCGCCTCCAGCCGAGCCCGCGATCCCCATGTCCTATCTCGGAGGGCTCGGGACGCGGATCGACGGCCAGGGTGCGCTTTCCAAGGAGGACCAGAGCGTCATCCTCATCGACCTGAAGGCGGCGCTGAAGGACCGGTCGACTCGCGAGGACGCCACCGACCTGCTCCGCAGGCTCCGGCGGCGCAAGGACCTCCTGGCGCACATCGCCGACGAGATCGACGACGTGCTCGCCAGAGCGCAGGATTCTCCGGCGCAGCCGGCCAGGCGCCCGGCGGCGAGCGCCACGCGCCCAGCGGAGCCGGTCGCGGCTGCTGCTGCGTCCGCGCTCCCGACGCTTCCGATGTCGACGATCGTCGATGTGAACGACACCCAGGGTCTCGAGGCCGTCGTCCGGAGCGTCGTCGCGTCGAACGACAACTGGATGCTCTCCGCCGGCGAGGATCGCATCGCCGTCTCGATGAGCGGCGACCAGATCGTGACCGCCGTCGCGTTCAAGCGCTGGGGAGCCAAGGAGAAGCAGGCGCTGAAGACCATGGGCTGGAGCCTGGAGGGCGACTTCATTCGCAACGCCGCGACGGGCGCGTTGGCGGCGTTCGGGGTCGCCACCTACGGGCTCGGCTTCGCCCTCCTCGGCAGCAAGGGAACGCGCGACTACTTGTCGAAGAACGTCGCGACCAAGCGCTTCCCTTCCCGGGCCTCGCTCGAGGCGGCCCTCAACATCTCGCAGGCGTTCCGGCTGCTCGCCGGCTCGATCACGATGCTCTCCGCCACCAATCTCGGAAAGTCTCCGCCGCCGGCGTTGTGACCGCAGCGCCGAGCCCGTCGTCGTAGAGAGCGGAACCGAGCGCCGTGGGGCTCGCCACGTCGCCCGGCG
>CAYRQC010000147.1:0-3850 GCA_964426265.1 uncultured Phycisphaerales bacterium
CGCCGAGTTGTCCCTTCCACCGCACGCCTCAGACGCCCTGACTTCGGGCCCTTGCGGGATCGAGCTGGCCTGAATACTGTTCGGATAACCAGTATCCGAGCGCGAGCGATCCCATGCGCCCTCTCCCGGTCCGTCCTCTCACGGCTCGCCAGACGCGAGTCGTCGACTTCATCCGCCGCTTCCTCGCGAAACGGGGCTACCCGCCGACCCACGCGGAGATCGCCGCCGGGCTGCGGTTCCGGTCGCCGAACGCGGCGGCGGAACACGTGCGGCTGCTGGCGCGCAAGGGGGCGCTGGCGGTCGAGCCGGGAATCGCGCGCGGGCTCAAGATCCTGCTGCCGGACCAGCAGGACCGACCGCAAGCGGCGCCAGCCGACCTGGCAGCGACCGAACCACCCGCCGAGCTTCGGGCCGTGCGCAGTAGCGCGTCCCCCGGACCGCGGCACCTCGCGCTGCCGGTGATCGGCGAGGTCGCGGCCGGGCAGCCGATCCTCGCGCAAGAGAACTTCGAGCGCACGGTGGCGGTCGAGCCGGGGCTCTTTGAGCCGCATGCCGACTTCCTGCTGCGGGTGCGTGGCGACTCGATGATCGAGGCGGGCATCCAGAACGGCGATCTGGTGGCGGTCCACCGCACGCCGACGGTGCGCGACGGACAGGTCGCGGTCGTGCGGCTCGATGACGACGTCACCGTCAAACGGTTCCGGAGCGGCACCCGGAACCAGACGCGCGGTTCGAGCGGATCGGGTCGGCGCGCGGCGCGCACGATCGTGCTCGAACCAGCCAACGCGGCGTTGCAACCGATCGTCGTCGATCCGGCGGTGACGAACGTGGCGATCGAAGGGCTGGTGGTCGGGCTGGTGCGGCTCGGCATCAGGCGCATGCCATGAGAGTTCCGGACGAGTTCTCCGGCTCGCGCAACGCAAGTCGGTCGGTCTTCCAACGCGCCCGCGCGGAGCTGGAACGTCGCAGCGAGCTCGGGCGACTGCGAACGCAGCTCGCGGAGCTGGAGCGCGCCCACCATCGACGCCCTGAGCTTGGCGCGACGCGCTCGGAGCTGCTGCCCACCGGGTTTGCCGCGTTGGACGAGGCGCTCGGCGGCGGTTGGCGAGCCGGCGCGCTGAACGAAGTGCTGGTCGTGGCAGAGGGCTGCGGCGCGATGGAGGCGTTCCTGCCAGCACTCGCCTCGCCAGCACCGCCGCAACACTCAGCGCAACCACAGCAAGCACCGCCGTCGCACCCAGCGCAACCGCCGCGGCTCATCGCGTGGATCCACCCGACTCGTCTCCCCTATCCGCCGGCGCTGCGGCAGGCGGGGTGCGACCTCTCGCGCTGGCTGCTCGTGCGGCCGCGCGATACGCGCGAGCAGGCGTGGGCGCTCGATCTCGTGCTGCGCTCGGGAGCGTGCGAGGTCGTGATCACGTGGCTCCATCACCTGGACGACCAGGCGCTGCGTCGCCTGCAGCTCGCCGCCGAGCAGAGCGGCGCGCTCGGCCTCGTCTTCCGACCGGCGGGCTTCGCGCGCGTGCCGTCGCCGGCGGCGGTGCGCATCGCGGTGACACCGCAACCGTCCGGGTCATCCACGCACCGGCGGCTCGCGGTGACGCTGCTGCGTTGCCGCGGCGGTACCGCGGGCAGTGGCGTGATGTGTGGTGAACCGATCGTGCTGGAGTGGTCCCGTGATCCGTTGGATGAGCCTTCGGCTGCGCTTGCAACTCGAGACCCTGCAATCCAACAGCCTGCAACTCATCCACCTGAAGCCCATCAACACGAAGCTCATCAGCACAGCGCAGCGGCGGCCCGCCGCACCGCCACCCACGGTGAGCGTGCGATCGACGCGTGACGACGGCTGTGCACCGCTCGCTGCCGCGCTGTTGCGCTTCACTCCCGATGTCTGCCGCGATGGATCCGCGGCCTTGCTGCTCGAGATCGGGCGCACCGCGATGCACTTCGGCGGCGAGGAACGTACCGCGCTGCACGTACGCGATCTCTGCGCTCGCTTCGGTTTCGTCACCGCGATCGGCATTGCGCCGACTCCCGAGGCGGCACGTGCGTTGGCACGCGCGGCGGAGCTCGACGGCTCGATTGCGCCGCGTCACGCACCCGGTGACGACCTTCGCGCACTGGTCGCGCCGCTGCCGTGGCAGGCGCTCGCACCGGAGCCGGCGGTGGCCGAAACCTGCGCGGCGCTCGGGCTGCGGACGATCGGCGAGCTGCTCGCGCTGCCCCGTGCCGGCCTCGCCACGCGCACGACGATCGCCTTCGTGCAGCAGCTCAAGCGTCTGCTCGGCGAGCTCGACGAACCGCTGGTCCGGATCACACCACCCGAGCAGTTCGAGCAGGAGCTGCAGCTCGCCGCGGCGGCGACCACGATGGCACCTCTGCTCTTCGCCGCGCAGCACTTGCTGGCAGCCGCCGAGTGCGAGCTGGAGCACCACGCACGGGCGCTCGACGCGGCGACCTTCACTTTCGTTCCGCTCGACCGCGCGGCACCGTGGCGGATCGAGCTGCGACCGACCGAGCCGACGCGCAGCGCGCGCCTGCTGCTCACGCTGCTCTCCCACCGCCTGGAGCGCGAGCGGCTCATGGCCCCGGTCGAGATCGTGCGACTCTCTTTCGCGCGGACGGTGGCGCTCGAACCCGAGCAGGAGCAGCTCTTCACGACGCAGCACGGCTGCGATCGTGGCAGTGATCGCGACGGCAATCACGACCCCACTCGCGGTTCCCACCGCGGCGGCGACCGCGATCGTGCTCACGCCCACGCCGTCGCCGTGCTCACCGATCGGCTCGCGATCCGGCTCGGTCGTGAGCGCGTGAACCGGCTGGAGCTGGTTGCTGACCACCGCCCGGAGCGGGCATTCCGCTTGCGTTGCCATGGCGAGGCGGCAGTGCGTCCGCCGGCAACCGCGGCGCCGCTGGTCGTGCCGCCCGGCATGCGCCCGCTCACGCTCGAGCGCCAGCCGCGGCCGATCGCCGCCTTGCCTGGCACGTGTGTCATCGTCCGCGGTCCCGAGCGGATCGCGGCCGGCTGGTGGGACGGCGACGACGTGGTGCGCGACTACTTCGAGGTCGAGGCGGCCGACGGCACGCGCCGCTGGCTCTTCCGCGACTGCGCGAGCGGCGGCTGGTTCCAGCACGGCGAGTTCGGCTGAGCCTGAGCAACAAAACAACCGGCCTCGGCCAGACGTGTTCGCGCTTGCGCACGCGAGTCGTAGCCGGACAGTCGGCACCCCAATGATCGAGCGCTCACTCGACGACGAGATCGCCGATGATCAACATGGCCGTCAGACTTCAGACACGGGTGACTTCCCAAACGCCATCAGGCCACACCACCTGCATCGCACTGCCGCCGCCGTCGTCGTCGCACTGGCCGTAGCAGCAGGTGACCTGTTTCGTGAGGTCGGCGAGGAGCGGGTGGACCGAGTCGCCGAACTGCTGGCGAAGTAGGGTGAGCGTGAAGCGGGCGTAGGCCTTCTTGGACATGCCATCGTCGTCGCGGTCGAGCGGATCGTGGTCGATGTAGCGGCCGAAGAACCGGTCGCAGAAGCGGCGGTAGAGGCGGGTGTGCAGCATGAAGGCGTGCCAGAGGCGGTCGACCGACTCGAGCATCTGGATCGGTTCACCGGGGCGGGCGAAGGGGAGGACCGAGAGCCACTGGAGGAGCGCGTCGAGGCGCTCGGCAGCGTCGGCGCGCGTGATGCCGTCGTGGGCGACGGCGGTGTCGATCACGGGTGCGAGGTCGAAGTCGGTCTTCATGGCGGCGTAGAGCGGCTTTCCGGCGAGCATCGTGGGCTCCTTGCATGGTTGTGCTGTGCTGTCGAGGAACTGTGGCGTTTGTTGCGCCGTGGCGTCG
>CAYRQC010000148.1:0-4490 GCA_964426265.1 uncultured Phycisphaerales bacterium
CGCTCGCCGTCGCTACCGGCGGCAGCGAGCCGAACCGCAGCGTTCGTTCGAGGTCGAAGGCGTCACCGAGCTCCTCGGCAGTGAGTGGGTGGAGCCGCCGCATCAAGGCGCGTCCGGCCAGCAGGTTCGCGCCGCCGCGTCGCAGCTTGCGGGCACTCGAGCCAGTCAGAAAGAAACGGACTCCCGCTTTGTCGATGAGCGACTGGACCTCATCGAGCAGCGCTGGAACCCTCTGCACCTCGTCGATGAAGACGGTCTTCACGCCGAGCTTCTGGCGTGCCAGGACTTCGTGACGGAGCTGCGATGGATCCTTGGCGAAGCGCACGAAGGTGTCGTGCAGCAGCAGATCGACGGTCCACGACTTCGCCGGCAGGGCTGCGCGTACCAGTGTGCTTTTGCCGGTCTGCCTGGGACCGAGCAGGAGGCAGGAGTGACGTGGCGGCAGCTTGCAGAGTCGCGGGAGCATGGTGCCGAAATGTACGGTATTCCGGCAGGATGTAAACGGGCGGTCAGGTTCGTCGATCCGACGGCGCCCTCGGAAGCACCGCCGCCGACCGATACGACGTCCACGAAAAACGCGACGCCAGAGCCGTTACGCCAAGACGTCTCTCACGACTTCCCCGTGCACATCCGTCAGCCGCATGTCTCGCCCGCCGTGGCGCCACGTGAGCTTCGTGTGGTCGATCCCGAGCAGGTGGAGCATCGTCGCGTGGAGGTCGTGGATCTCGAGCGGGTTCTCGATTGCGAAGTAGCCGTAGTCATCCGTGGCGCCGTAGGTGGTGCCACTCTTCACGCCACCGCCGGCGAGCCAGATGGTGAAGCCGAACGGGTTGTGGTCGCGACCGTCGCTGCCTTGCGCCATCGGCGTGCGGCCGAACTCACCAGCCCAGATGACGAGGGTCGTCTCGAGCAGGCCGCGACGGTCGAGGTCCTCGAGCAGCGCGGCGATCGGCTGGTCGGTGGCGCGGGCGTTGGCTTCGTGGGCGTTCTTCAGGTCGGCGTGCTGATCCCAACGATCGGCGGCGGCGGGCGGGACGGTGAGCTCGATGAAACGCACACCACGCTCGACAAGTCGGCGCGCGAGCAGGCAGACGGTCGCATAGGAACGGGTGTGTGGATCGGCGGCGTCGAGGCCATAGAGAGTTCGAGTCGCGGCGTCCTCGGTCGATAGATCGGCAAGCCCGGGCACGGCCGTTTGCATCCGGAACGCGAGCTCCTGGTTGGCGATCGCGGCCTCGACCTCGCGTCGATCCCCGACGCGGCCGAGCACACCTTGGTCGAGCTCGCGCAAGAGGTCGAGCTTGGCGCGCTGGCGCGCGGCGTCGGGTTCGCGCGGCGCGATGTCGGCGACGAGTCCGGCGCTCGGCTTGAAGAGCGAGGCCTGGTAGGTGGCGGGGAGAAAGCCGTTGCCGAAGGTCTCGATGCCGCCGGGCGGGATCAGGCCGCCATTCAGGACCACGAAGCCGGGCAGCTCCTGGCACTCGCTACCGAGGCCGTAGGTGACCCACGAGCCCATGCTCGGCCGGCCAGTCTGGCCCAGCCCGGTGTGGAGGAAGTAGTTGGCGCCGGGATGCTCGCTGAACTTCGAGGTCATCGAACGGATGACACAAAGCTGGTCGGCGTGGCGCGCGAGATTCGGGAGCAGGCTCGAAACCCACAGACCACTTTGACCGTGTTGCGCGAACGTCCATGGGCTCGCGAGGACGGTGCCGACGTCGGCGAACTGTGTTTTCGGGATCGTCGCGAGCTGGATCCGCTGGCCGTGCTCGCGCGCGAGCCGCGGCTTGGGATCGAAAGTGTCGATCTGCGACGGACCGCCATCCATGTAGAGGAAGATCACACTCTTGGCGCGGGCAGGAGCAGGCGGAGGGCGCGGGGAGAGGCCGCCGTCGAGGCGAAGGTTCGCGGATGTCGCCGGCGCCATCGCCGCGGTCGGTGTTGACTGTGCCGCCAACGCCGCTCCGAACGCCCGCTCGTGCCAGAGCGCGGCGAGTGCCACGGCGCCGAAGCCCTGTGCACCTTGCAGCAGCATCTCGCGACGCGTCATCGGTACGTAAGGACGATGAATCGTCGGCGGGGACCCGTCGACGGCGCGGCTGCTCGAAGCGCTCGCCGAAGCGCTCTGTTGCTTCGTGAATCGATGAGCGAAGCGCGCCATCGCCGTTACTCCACGAATCGCAGCTCTTTGGCTGCAAAGAGGACGTGGGCGAGATCGCTCCAGGAGTCGAGGCCGCCGGCGATGGACGACGCTGTCGGAGTCGCGTTCATCACGAACCGCAGAGCCGCCGCCCGCTCTTCGTCGCGTGGTGGTCGGGCGAACGCCTCGCGATACATCTGCTCGACGCGCAGCTCCGGCGTCACCGCGGGTTCGGCGAGCAACCGCGTGGCCCAGGCGCGCGCGAGTACCTGCACCAGCTCCCCGTTCTGCAGTGCCAGCGCCTGCGCCGGCACGTTGCTTCCGCTGCGCCGACCACATGTGGTCGCGGGCGTCGGGAAGTCGAACGCGAGCAGGAACGGCGAGAGGAAGTTGCGTTTCACCGACAGGTAGATCGTGCGTCGTCCGGCTCCGTCGAGCGGGCCGCTCTCCGGTCGGCCACGCCCTTCCATGAACGGCGTGAGGCAGGTCGGGACGCTCGGCCCGAAGAGCCTCGGATCGAGCCGACCGGAGATCGCGAGCAGCGCGTCGCGCAGCGGCTCCGCTTCGAGACGGCGGACCGGCATGCGGTGCAGCAGCCGGTCGTCGGGATCGCGCGCGTCGGCGTCGGGATCGGCGCGGCTCGCCATGCGATACGTGCGTGACAGGCAGAGCTCACGGATCAAGCGCTTCAGCGACCAACCATCGCGCACGAAGTTCGTCGCGAGATGATCGAGCAGTTCCGGATGGCTCGGCGCCTCGCCTTTGACGCCGAAGTCATCGGGCGTCGCGACCAGCCCGCGGCCGAAGAGGTGCTGCCAGACGCGGTTCACCGCGACGCGCGCAACGAGCGGGTTGTCGGGATCCGTGAGCCGCTCGGCGAGGGCGAGGCGGCCGCTGCCCGTGCTGGTGGAGCCGTTCGCCGCGTCGATCGGCCTGGTGGCATCGAGCGTGTTGAGCGCGGAATCGCGTTCGCCGGCGCACTTGCCGATCAGTGGTGCGTCACCGTCGATCACCTCGAGGAATCGTCGCGGTGCTGTTTCGCCGGGAGTCTTCGGATTGCCGCGCCGCAGCACCGGTTCATCGAACCCGCTGCCTTCGAGCAATGCCGGCGCCGTGTGCGAGCCATCCTTCAATGCGGCTGCCTTGGCGGCGACTTCGCTCGCGAGCGCGTGCAGTGTCGGCATCGCCGACAGCGATCCGAGCGGCACGAGGTCGGGCCTCGCGAGCACCACGTTCAGCAACGCCACCGCCTCGGCGTCGTCGCCGTCGTCGGCATCGTCCGTGTCGTCCGTGTCGTCCGTGTCGCCGCCGAGCGTCCCGCGCTCGAGCTCGTCGATCGCGTGCGCGAGCTTGCTTGCCAGGTGGCCCGTGTCGCTCACGAGCGGCAGCTCCGGCACGTCGCGCGCATCGACGATCGCCGCCAGCGCCACATCGGGCGCGTTGCCGGTCGCGTCCAACGGCAGCAACGACAGCTCGATGTGGAGGCGCTGCCCCACGTAGTCGCGCAGCTCCACCGTCACCCACGCAAAGCGACCGCCCGTGTCGAAGCCTTGCAAGGTGTTGATGTGCAGCGGTCCTTCGAGGGTGCGGTACGAGTCGACACACGCGAAGAGCTTCCCCTGGCCGCGCACCAGGCAATGGAGCCGACCGTGCACCAGCACGTGTTCGCGCGTCCGCAGCATGCGGCCCGGCTCCAGCTCCTTCAGGCGACAGGGGTCGACCTCGCGATCGGCGGCCGCTCGCACGCGATCGAGCCACGCGTCGCGCGCGACCATGCCAGCCGCGGCGATCTCGACGCGCGGCGCCGCGGCGTCACCGCTGTATCGCAGATCACCAATAGCCAGCGGCGCCGTCCCGAATGCCACACCGTCGAGTGTCACGTCACCTGCTCGCAGATGGGAGAGATCCACCACGACGAGCCCCGCTTCGGCCGCCAGCGTCGGCACCCGTGGTACGACCGCCGAGTCGAGCGCCTCCGCGGTTCCGGCCGCGAACGCCGCAACTGCGGCGCCTGCAGGCCCGATCGCGACCGCCGACCTCATTGCCGCCGCCAGCTCGCGCTCCACTCCACCTCGCGCCCGTTCGCGCACCCCATCGACCTCGCCCGCGACCTTCCGATTCACGACCAACGCCTCGAATGCCACTTGCCGCTCGCTCGTCGACGCCAGGAACCCCGCCAGCGCGTAGTAGTCCTTCGTCGTGATCGCGTCGAACTTGTGGTCGTGGCAGCGCGCGCACGCGACCGTCACGCCGAGGAACGCCTTGCTGAAGACGTCGAGCTGGTTGGCGACGCGATCACACTCGTCTTGCCGGATGTCGACCGGCGAGTGGACCGCCTCACCGAGACACCAGA
>CAYRQC010000149.1:0-2649 GCA_964426265.1 uncultured Phycisphaerales bacterium
CCCGAGCGCCACCATCAGCCGCAGGAGCTCGATCTTCTTCTCGATCGGCGGATCGCTGACCGACGGGCACTGGAGGCCGTCGCGCAGCGTCTCGTCCACCAGCTCGAGCCGGCGGCGCGGGCGCGGGCCGTCCGCGTTCCAGTCGTGGATGAGGTCGGCGCCTTCCGTGGACGGGACCAAGTCGCCCCGGCGAACGGGAGCTTTCTGGCGGGCGGCGGTCCGACTGCGGATCGCTCCGCGTTTCCGGCTCGGCGGCGTTTTCTGGTCCGACTTCTTGGGCTTCATCGCGGCCCTTTTACCTGCCGCCACCCGCCGCCATGCCGCGCCGGCGGCGAGGTTGCCACCCGCCGCCGGCGCGCCGCTGCGTTCGACTTGTCGCGCCTTCGCGCACGCACCCGCGTCACTTCGCGCGCGTGTACTCGAGCTGGAACTTGTGGACCTCGACCCCGTCGGGTCCGGTCTCGTACCAATCGAAGCGGTGGTGATCCGCGTCGATTACGGTGGTGACCTCGCGCGTCGTGGCGCGCACCCCGGTGGCTGGGTCGACGACCGAGCGCGTCGACGTGATCACCTTGCCGCTCGCGTCCGCCGTTCCGCTGCTCACCGGCATCATCATCGTGCCCATCGAGTCGATCCAGACTCCTTGATACTTCTGGGTTGCGTTGTCGAAACCCGTCAAGCCGATTCCAGTGAATGGCTGGCCCATGAAGTCGGCCTGCATCTCCTCCTTCACGAATCGCCCGTCGAAGAGCCACGAGCTGACGCTGGTCCCCAAGAACGTGACGGGTGGCTGGGTCGGGTCCATCCAGAACGTCCCCTTCGCCGTGAACCGCCCGACCATCGGCTCGAGCCGCTGGTGGTTCGCCCCCGGCGTGGCGAGCTCCGTCATCTTGCGCTGCATCTCTTCCGGCGACATCGCCGGTGCTGCAACCGATGCGGCGACTGGTTGCAGCTCCCGCGACATCGAGCCGCACGCGACCGTCATGACCAGGGGAATCGTCGCGAGCACACAGAACCCGAATCTCATCGTGGACTCCTTCTAGTTCTCTCTGGAGGGCCGCCATGACCGCTGGGCTCGATCGAGCCCACGCAGTCGCTGACCAGCATGCACTCTGGAAGCCCTGGCCGGAATCGCTCGCGTCCCAGACTCGCGGCGCATCCCGCTTGGCTGTGTAGCCCCTCCCCGTCGTTGCGCGCTATCGTCTTCGCCTGTTTCCTCGGGGACGCGGTCCATGATCGTCATGAAGTTCGGCGGCACGTCGGTCGGCGACGGCGCCCACATCCGGCGCGTGGTCGAGCTGGTCCGCGCTCGCATTGCCGACCGCCCCTGCGTCGTCGTCTCGGCCCATTCCGGGGTTACCGACGCGCTCCTCGACCTCGCGCAGAAGGCCGTCGCCGGCCATCACGACCTCGCGGTGCTGCGTGCCCGCCACCAGCAGATCTGCGACGAGCTCGGCGTCACCGTGCCCGAGCACGCGCCGCTCTTCCAGGAGCTCTCCGACCTGCTGCGCGGCATCTCGCTGGTCGCGGAGTCGTCGCCGCGGCTGCTCGACCACGTCGCCAGCTTCGGCGAGCGCCTCTCCGTCCACACCGTCACCGCCGCCTTGCGCGCTGCCGGCATCCCCGCCGAGGCGGTCATGGCTTACGACGCCGGCCTGAAGACCGACTCGCGCTACCAACGCGCGCGGCCGCTTCCGGAGAGCTTCGACGCGATCGCGAACAGCCTGACCGACCGCCCGACCGTGAGCGTCGTCACCGGCTTCGTCGCCAAGGACGCCGCCGGCTCGATCACCACCATCGGCCGCAACGGCTCCGACTACAGCGCCTCGCTCTTCGGTCGCGCGTTGCGTGCGACCGAGATCCAGATCTGGACCGACGTCCCCGGCGTGATGACCGCCGACCCGCGCCTGGTCCCCGACGCCCGTCCGATCGAGTACATGACCTACGACGAGGCGGCCGAGATCGCCTTCTGTGGCGGCAAGGTGCTCCACCCCGCGACGTTGCAACCGGCGGTGGAGGCCGACATCCCGATCCGTGTGCTCGACACGCGCAACCCGACCGGTCCCAACACGCTGATCTGGCGCACCGTGCCGCCATCGCGTCCCGTGGTGCGGACCGTCGTGCAGAAGCGCGGCATCTGTCTCATCAACATCGTGACGCCGCGCATGCTCGGCGCGCACGGCTACATGGCGCGCATCTTCGACGCCGCGGCCGCCCACGAGATCGCGCTCGACATGATCGCGACCACCGAGATCTCGGTCTCCGCCACCGTCGAGAACGATCGCCGTCGCCTGCCCGCGCTGCTCACCGAGCTGCAGCGGCTCGGCGAGGTCACCGTCGACCACGAGGTCGCTGCCGTCGCCGTAGTCGGCCACGCCGTCGGCGAGTCGCCGGACACGATCGGCGCGATCTTCTCGACGCTGGCGCGCGAGCAGATCGCGCTGCGGATGGTGTCCATGGGGGCGCGAAGGACGAATGTCGGGATCGTCGTGGCGGAGTCGGACACGGCGCGCGCGGTGAATGCGCTGCACGCGGTGCTGTGCCGGGAACCGGTCAAGGTGAGGGCGGCAGCGGCGAAGTAGCGGAACCGGTCAGCGAGGTGGATGAGGACCGCCGCAGTGCCCCTTGAGGCCGTCGAGGGTCCATTCG
>CAYRQC010000150.1:0-2841 GCA_964426265.1 uncultured Phycisphaerales bacterium
TTCGAGGACACCGTCCGGCTGGAGACGGTGCCGCCGAACTTGAAGGCCTACACGGTCTCCGGCGAGTATGTGGGAACCACGCCGCTCGACGCGGCCATGCACTGGGAGCGCCACACTTTCGCCGACGGCGGGATCGGCTTCCTCGACCTGTCGAAGGGTGAGTACGTCGCGGCGGGCGCGCCGTTCCACGTGCAGTTCCGCTTCATCTCCGAGGACGGCACCGCCGTGATCCAGTCCGTCTCCTGGCGTTTCCGCGGCGAGCCGAGCCACCTCGAACGGACGCTCTTCATGGCGAGCGAGAAGCCGAAGGACGAAGAGTAGTCCAAGGCGATCGCCGACCCGGCGTACCGATCCGGGGATCCTACGCCGACGTTTTCCGCACTACCGACACGAAGAAGTGCGGTTTCCTCCGCCGTAGGATCCCCGGATCGGTACGCCGCTCACTCATTCGCCAGCGGCGACCTTCTTCGGCGCTCGCACGAACAACCACACCCAGCCGTGATCGTCGTACTCGGGTGGCAGCTTCTGGCGCAGCTCCGAAATGCGCTGGTGCAGCTCGCCGTTCTCGGCCTCGAGCTTCGTGAGCTCCTCCGGCGTCTTCGAGGCACGCTGATCGCCGTAGAGGAGCGAGGAGAGGCGGCTCGACTTCTCCTGCAGCTCGTCGAGCTCCTTGCGCAAGACGGCGTTCTCGGCGATCTGCTCCGGGGTCAGCGCGATCGGCTCGGGCTTCTGGGTTGCGAAGTCGCCGAGCAAGAGGTCGAGCTGGCCGTCGCCGTTCCAGTCGGCGGCGCAGACCTTGGCGCGCGAGCCGCGAGTCGGCTCCGATGGGGCGCTCGCGTCGTAGTGCACCTCCCCTTCGGCGACCAGCACGACCGCGGCGGCGAGACTCGGCTTGCCCTGCTTGCCGACGTTTTGGAAGTACGACACTTTTCCGGAGCCGTCGCCGACCAACAGATCGAGATCGCCATCCGCGTCCCAGTCGACGCAGAACGGGCCGGCATCTCCTTCCACGTGCAGATCGTTGCCGTCGGCCTGGAGGTGCTGCTCCTTGCCGAAGCTCCACGCCTTGGCATTCCCCTCGTTCGGGATCAGCCAGACGCTGCCGCCGATGTCACCGATGAGCAGATCGAAGTCACCATCGCGGTCCCAGTCGACTGCATGCACACTCGCCGCCGTTCCCGTGGTTGCGAGCTGCTGGCCGGGCTTCGGCTTGATCTCTTCGCCGTGGTAGAGGACGACATAGCCGCCGTCCTTCTCCTTGAACTCCCCGTTGCCGGTGATGAGCAGCTCGCTCGGCGTCTCGCTGATGCCGCCGCCGATGTCGATGTAGTGGCCCTCCTTGTCCTTCAACATCTCGGGCGGCGCGAAGCTCCCGTCGGGCCGGCGCGCGAAGAAGAAGAGCTCGCCAGGCCACGAGCCGGAGAGCAGATCGGTGTTGCCATCGCCATCCAGGTCCACCAACTGGGGACCAAAGCCGATGCATCAGCCAGTCGGAACGGTGCCCTCGGGTCGGCCCTCCTGGAACTTGGTTCCGGCGGCGAGCTTGGGCACCGCGTTCGTCCCCTCGTTGCGGAAGAGCCAGAGGAGCCCGCCGCCGAACTGGCCGACCAGCAGGTCGTTGACGCCGTCCTCGTCGAAGTCGCCGACGAAGGGGCCCGCGTGACCAATCTCGGTGTCGATCGCCGCACCTCCCGTCTCGATTCGGATCGGTGGCAGCAGCTCGTCAGGTCGGCTCGAGGTGGGCCGGCTCGAATCAGGTGGCACCGCTCCTTGTCCTTGGCAGATCGCCAGCAATGATCCGAACGCGATCGCGAGACTCGTCATCGAGAGTCCTCCAACTCTGGTTGAGCACCTTGCTTGAACCACTACCGTCGAACGGCCTGACGTCGACGCGGCGACCGCTTCGCCCGAATCGCGCGTCAGAACTGCGTACGCCGCATCGTACGCCGCGTTGCGTCCGCCGGTCACGGCCCCGGCCGTCAGCGCTACTGTGCGGCGCATGCGCCTCGTCCTCATCAGCGACACCCATCGACGCCACGGGATGCTCACGATTCCCGAGGGCGACGTGCTGATTCACGGCGGCGACTTCACCAGTCGCGGCAGCGTGCACGACGTGATCGACTTCAACACCTGGCTCGGGACGCTGGCGCATCCGACCAAGATCGTCATCGCTGGCAACCATGACTTCCTGTTCGAGCGCGACCCCGGGCTGGCGCGCTCGCTGCTGACGAATGCGACCTACCTCGAGGACTCGGGCACGACGGTGGGCGGGCTCGCGGTGTGGGGTAGCCCGTGGCAGCCGCGCTTCTTCGACTGGGCGTTCAACCTCGACCGCGGCGCGCCGCTCGAAGCCAAGTGGAATCTCATCCCGGCCGCGACCGACGTGTTGGTGACGCATGGCCCGCCGATGGAGATCCTCGACCGCACGCGGCGCGGCGAGCCGGTCGGCTGCGAAGCGCTGGCGCGCGCGGTGCTGCGCGTGAAACCGAAGCTCCACGTCTTCGGCCACATCCACGAAGGCTACGGCGAGCTGGTGCGCGACGGCATCCGCTACGTCAACGCGTGCTCCTGCGACGAGCGCGAGCGCCTCGTGAACGCGCCGGTGGTGGTGGAGCTGTGAATGGGAGCAGCGCGCTGCCCCGATCGCTCGTCTACCGCCTGCTGATCATCACGGCGACGACAGCGACCGGCGCCGCGTGGCTCCTCCATCACGGGCCGATCCCGGTGATCCGCATCGCGACGCCCATGCAGGAGCTGGCGCCGTTCTGGTACCTGATGAGCGCCTTTCCGGTGCTCGGGATGTTGCTTGCGGATCTGGTCGAGCTGACCATCGCGGCGCGG
>CAYRQC010000151.1:0-3560 GCA_964426265.1 uncultured Phycisphaerales bacterium
CACGCTGCAGAGCGTCTCCAGCGCCGATTGGAGCTTCACGCCGGGAAACGAGAGCGCGACCGGCGGCGAGAAGTCGCCGACCAGCACCAGGTTCAAGCTCGCCATGCCGCCGATGAGGTTGAACGCCTGCGACAGCTCGGCACCGCGCAGCTCGAGCGAGTAGCTCTTTTCATCGGCGACCAGCTTCGGGATCGCGGCCGCGATTGGATGGCCGGTTGCACCCGAGACGCCAGAGTCGGGCGCAAGCGGCGGCGGAGCGATCTCGCGTGCTGCGGTCACGGCGAGGTTGGTCGTGAACGGCTCGCGGTGGCGCGGCGGCTCGCTCATGCAGTTGGTGGCGAGCGCGCTGCCGAGGCACGCGAGGCATGCGACAGCCACAGCGCGCGGCGCACGAGTCGTTGGCATCCGGGTCTCCCGTGGGACGCTTCGGCCGGCGCGCCCCCGGTGCTTGAGAGTTCGCCAAGGCGCATCGCCGGCGCTCGATCAAGTCGCGGAGGCCCCCGCGGCGAAGAGGGGAGCGGACCCGCCCGTTCGCGAGGAGCGCTGCCGATGGCGCCAGCCACCCCTGAGTCGCCACCCGGTGCGGCCATGCCGCCGCCGAGCGCGTCGCCACCCGGTGCAGCTGCACGCCCACGGCTCGGCGAGCGGCTGGTGCAGATGGGGCTCCTCAGCGCCGGACAGTTGAAGAGCGCGCTCGGCGTGCAACAGCGCACCGGCGAGGCGCTCGGCAAGGTGCTGGTCAGCCTCGGCTTCGTGCAGGACGACGACCTTGCGCGTGTGCTCGCCGTCGACCTCGGCGTGCCGTTCGTGAAGCTGAACGAGGAGGTCTCCGATCCGGCGCTGCTCGACCTGGTGCCGGCCGACTTCGCGCGCAAGCACTCGTTCCTGCCGCTGCGCCGCGTCAACGGTCAGATCCTGGTGGCGATGGCCAACCCGGCCAACATCGTCTCGATCGACGCGATCAAGGATCGCCTCCACTCGCCGGTGAAGGTCGTCGCGGCGGCACGGCGCGAGATCATCGCCGCGATCACTCGGTTGCTCGAGCGGCGCGGCGATGACGCCGAGCCGGCCCGGCCGCCGCCCGCCGCGGGTGGCGGCGCGCCGGTCGAGCCGCTCGCTGGTGGCGATGGCGCGAATCGCGCTGCTGGTGGTGTTGCCCATGGTGCCGGCGCCAGCGGCGACACCATCGCGCTCACCGACAAGCTCCTCGACCAGGGGCTGCGCTACCTCGCGACGGACATCCACGTCGAGCCCGAGGAGAAGCTGCTGCGCGTGCGCTACCGCATCGACGGCGTGCTGGTGCAAGGCGACAACCTGCACAAGGACGCGGCGCCGGGTGTGTTGACTCGCATCAAGATCCTGTCGGGGCTCGACATCACCGAGCGGCGCAAGCCACAGGACGGACGGCTCAAGCTCCAGCGCGACGGCCAGCCGATCGACGTCCGCGTCTCGATCATGCCGACGATCTTCGGCGAGAACGCGGTGCTGCGCGTGCTCGACCGCTCGACGGTGGCGTTGAACCTCGACGATCTCGGGATCGTGGGCTCGCCGCGCCAGGAGATCGATCGCATCGTGAACGAGCCGCACGGGATGCTGCTCGTCTCGGGGCCGACCGGCTCGGGCAAGACGACTACGCTTTATGCGCTGCTGCTCGCCCTCGATTCGCTCACGCAGAAGATCGTCACGTGCGAGGATCCGGTCGAGTACCAGCTCCCGCTGGTGCGCCAGTCGCAGATGGATCCGACCATCGGCTATGGGTTCGCCGAGGGGCTGAAGAGCATCCTGCGCCAGGATCCCGACATCATCCTGGTCGGCGAGATTCGCGATCGCGAGACGGCGGAGATCGCGCTCAAGGCGTCGCTCACCGGTCACTTCGTGCTGTCGAGCATCCACACCAACTCGGCGGTCGGAGTGGTGACGCGGCTGCTGGATCTGGGAGTCGATCGCTATCTGGTCGGCAGCTCGCTCACGGGCGCGATGGCACAGCGGCTGGTGCGGCGAGTTTGCGGGCTTTGCAAGACCCAGCGCGCCGCCAACGAGGCCGAGGCGCAGTGGCTCGGCATCGAGAAGGGGGCGGCGCTGGTCGAAGGCAAGGGGTGCACCGCGTGCCGTGGCAGCGGCTGCGCCGGCCGGCTCGCGGTCTACGAGCTCTTCGTCATGGACGACGAGAGCATCCGGCTGCTCGCCAAGGGCGGCGGCGAGCTCGAGCTCGCCGACCACGCGAAGACCACCGGTCGGCCCTCGCTCTACGCCGACGCGCGCGCCAAGGTGCTCGCCGGTCAGACCACCGTCGCCGAGGTGATGCGGGTCTGCAAGCGCGGCGCGAGCTGATCGATGCCGGTCTTCGCGTATCAAGCGGTCGCCTGGGATGGAAAGCTCGAGCACGCCGAGCTGCCGGCGAGCGACGAGGTGGAGCTGGAGAAGATCCTCGCGCTCCGTCAGTTGGTGCTGGTGAAGGCGAAGCCGTGCGCGAGCCGCCGTGCCTCCGGCGGCAAGATCAAGCCGCACGAGCTGGCCGAGCTGGCGCGCTATGTCGCCATCACCTGCCGCGGCGGCCTCCCGCTGGTCGAGAGCCTCGAGGACTTCGCGTCGATGGCGCCCTCGCCGGCGGTGCAGAGCGTGCTGCGAGCGGTCGTGTGCGACGTACGCCAAGGGTTCACGCTGTCGCAGGCGTTCGAGCGCCACCCGCGGGCCTTCGACGATGCCGTGCTGTCGATGACGCGGGCCGGCGAGTCGTCGGGCGCGATGGAAGAGGTGATGCGACGGCTCGGCGAGCAGCTCGACTTCCAGATCGAGGTGCGGAGCAAGGTGAAGGGGGCGCTGATCTATCCGGCGATGCTCGGCGTCGCGGTGCTCGGGCTGATCATCCTGCTGATCACCTTCCTGCTCCCGAAGATCGTCGGGATGCTGGCGCAGAACGACGTCCAGATGCCGGCGCCGACGCGCGTGCTGCTCGCCATCTCCGGCTTCATCACGGGCCACTGGCCATGGCTGCTCGGCGGGCTCGTGGCCGCGATCGCCGGCTTCAAGTTCCTCGGCCGCACGAAGTCCGGCGCCATGGCTTTCAACCGCGTCCTGCTGGCGATCCCGGTGGTCGGCAAGCTCGCCAACCTCGGCGCCCAGACGCGCTTTGTCGCGACGCTGCGCACGCTGCTCTCGGCCGGTGTCGAGGCGGTGAGTGCGCTCGAGATGGCGGCCGACTCGTGCGGAGCGCCGTTCCTCACCGGTCGGCTGCGGAGTGCCGGCCAACTGCTGCGCCAAGGCAAGACCTTCTCCGAGTCACTCGGCTCGCTCCATCTCCTCCATCCGTTGGTGATGCGGATGGTGCAGCTCGGCGAGCGATCGGGGCGCATGGACGAGTCGCTCGACACCTGCACCGTCTTCTTCGGCACCGAGGTCCCGAAGATGGTCCGCAAGACCATCGCGGTCCTCGAGCCGCTGATCATCTGCTTCGCCGGCATCTCGGTGGCTTTCATCCTGCTCGCCACGCTGCTGCCGGTCTTCTCGATGTACTCATCGGTGTGACGCGGGAGGTTCGGCACATGGCTCGCAACTGGCAA
>CAYRQC010000152.1:0-6113 GCA_964426265.1 uncultured Phycisphaerales bacterium
GCGTGCGTCGATGAAGTGGGGGTTCTCGGCCCCTTTCGCGAAGGTGGTGACGGAGCATTGCTCACCGCCGACCTCCTCGGCGATCGAGCCGATCGATCGCACTGTGCAACACACATTCAGCTTGTCGTTCGCTTGCGCCACGGCGGGAACGCCTGCCGCGGCGGTGATGAGGAGCGCACGCGCCATGCGGCGCAGCGTAGAAACGTGGCTGGTCATGATTTGTCTCCTTTGCTGTGGTAGGGCCGCGAAGGGCGCCGCCTAGTACTTGTGAGCCGGATGCTGGCCGAAGAGGAACTCGATGCGTAGCCAGGCCGAACTCGCGTCGTCGTGCGCCAGGTGATCGGCGACGTCGTAGTTGTATTGGAGGGACATGCGCGAGAAGTGTGTGGGTTGCCAGATGAGCAGCGCCGACCAACGCTCGCGGTCATCGCGGAACGGATCCTGGGAGCGCGGGAAACCTCCGGCACCACTCGACGACGCGCGCTCGTAGCGGAGACCCGTGATCCAGTCGCGCTCGAATCCCCAGAGCAGATAGCTGTAGCAACCGTCGTCGGTGAGGGTGTCGCCGGGCGCTGTGTACTCGTCACCACTGACTGGCACGCCGTCGGGATCGACCGCCTGCAGGTCGGCGCCGTAGTTGCGATGCAGAAACTCGCTCTGCCAGATCACGAACGGCCAGCCGTCGTCGTTCTTCGCCGGCTGCCACTTCACCTTCAGGTCGGCGCCGTAGACACTGGTTCGCGCGCTGATGGCCGCGGCGCTCGGTCCCCAGGCTCCTGACACGCCGAGCTGCGTGACGACGTCATCGCGCACGTCCCACGACTGCAAGATGCGGCCGGTGTAGGCATAGTCACTTCCACTGCGAATGTCGCGATTCACGCTGACGTGACCGCCAGGCAGCGCCGCGTCCGAGTTGGCGAGGAACGACGCCATCTGCTCACCGTCCGCGTTCTGCGCGGTGAACAGCAGCTCGGTGAACCACGGCGTCGGCGCGAGCCAGCTCAAGCGTGCTCCCGGCCCGCGCATGCCGTCACCGCCGAAGATGCGCCCGAGGATGACCGGCTGGTCGACGAAGTCCCACGCGTGCGGGTGAATCGAGTTCAGCCGGCCGAACTCGGTGAAGAACTGGCCTCCCTCGAGCTGCAAGCCGTACGGCAGCGACCTCGTCGTGAAGAACGCCTCCTCGAGCTCGACACCGGTGTCGCCGGCGGCTCGATCGATGGAGTAGACGATGTGCCCCTCCGCCGTGAAGTAGGGATCGACCGCGCCCGTCGCCGAGAGCTCGGCTTGATTCAGCCGGAAGCCGCGGCGGTTCGGGTCGTGGTCGCCGAGCTGCAGCGTGTCGATCGAGTCGTTCCGCTCGGTCGAACCGCCGAAGCTACTGAGCACGTCGAGCGACAGATCCATCAGCTTGAGCTGACTACCGCCGAGCAAGTTCACCGTCGGAGTCGCGCTCGTCGGCGCGCGGTTCGGAGCACTTCCCAATGCTTGATCGAGTGCCTTCGAGAAGTCGTCCTTGTCCTGCTTGTCTTGTGGGTTGAGCTTGGGTGGATCACCTTGCTGTGCGACGGCAAAGCCGCTGCCGGTGATCACCGTGGCCGCGACACACAGCGCTCGTCCAATGACGGAACGCTTGCGCTCGCGGCGCAACAACGCGAGAGACATCCATGGTCCTTTCGAGACCGACTCCGGTCGTGCCAAGGGAAAACTGGGCACGAACGGCGTGACGGGAGGGCGGGAGTCGGAACTCGCCCCAGAAAGGACTGATCAAGGAGAATCGGTCAGGTCAGGAATTCAGGTCATGAATCCAGAGGAAGAGACCGATCCAGATCAGGCCATCACCGTCTTCAAACGCCGAACGCGCCGTCCTGGAGAAGGGACGGCGCCGGCGGCGGGCCGCGAGCGAGCGCAATGACGAAGCGCTGCTGGATCGACGGCAGGACCGGCTCGCGCGCGACGATGAACTCGACCGCGCACGGCGCGAAGCAGATGAAGGTCGGGAGCTCGCCCGGCCGCTCGAGCAACGACGAACAGACTCGGCAGCTCGTGGTGTCGTGCGCCTTGAACGGCGTGTGGTGGTGGTGCCACGGATCCTGGCACTGCTCACCGTCGGGGCATTCGGAGGTCCAGCGGTCGCCGGCCGGCAGGGAACGGAACCGGTGGGAGCAGGCGACACCGTCGGCGTGGCCGGCGTGGCCGCCTGGGCCAGTCTGCTCGCCAGCGCCCGCTTGTCCGCCTTCGTCCGAGTGGTCGTGGAATGCCGGCGCGGCGAGGCTGACGAGCCACGCAATCAACAGCACGAGCGTCGGCAGGCGCGCTACCGACGCGTCGGGCAACCGAGTGAGGCGATGGAGGCGATACCGACGAGTCACGCAGAGGACAGTAGCCGCGGCAGCGGCCAGCGGCCATGCGTCGGTGACGTGCGAGGGATGCGCCAGCGATGAGCCGCGGCGGCGGAGACTCCTCTTCCACCGGGCGCGCCGTCATACTCGCGCCATCCCCTCTCGACTCAGTCGGGTGCTGTGCGGAAAACGTCGGCGTAGGATCCCCGGATCGGTACGTCGGATTGGATCGACCCGGTGCTGCTCTCCTCTCTTGTCATCGTCGTCTCGATTGCGCAGCTCTCAGCCGAGACGATCGCGCAGGCGCGCGCCATCGCCGCGATCACGGCGAGCGAGAAGGCGCCGCCGCCGCGCACGGTCGACGTCGTTCACTACGCGCTCCACCTCACGCTCGACCCCGAGGCGCGCTCGATCAGCGGACGCATGGAGCTCGAGCTCAAGCCCTGCGCGACACCGCGCCGCGTGATCACGCTCGACGCCGACGAGCTGACGATCCAAGCCGTCACCGACGCCGCCGGCCAAGCGCTGCCCTTCACCGCGCGCGGCGCCACCGTCGAGATCGACCTCGGCCGCGAGGTGCAACCCGAGGAGTCGCTGCGGCTCGCCATCTCCTACTCCGCCACGCCGGCGCGTGGACTGGTCTTCGCCAACGGTCGCGACGGCCACTGCCAGATGGTCTGGTCGCAGGGCGAGTGCCAGATGTCGAGTGCCTGGTTCCCCTGCCGCGACTACCCCGACGACCGCGCGAGTAGCGAGCTCTTCGTGACGCTCCCGGATGCGTGGCGCAGCATCAGCAACGGCGTGCTCATCGCGGCGACTCCCGCCAGTGAAGGCAAACGCACCGACCATTGGCGGATGGACTTCCCCCATCCGGCCTACTTGACGAGCCTGGTTGCCGGACCGCTGGACGAGATCGACCTCGGGAAGCTGCGCGACCTGCCGCTCTATGGCTACGCGTTGCCGGAGCTGCAGGCCGATGCGGCGGCGACCCTGCAGCCGACCGGAGCGATGATCGCGCGGCTCGAGCAGTTCTCCGGAATGGCCTATCCCTACCCGGTCTATCGCCAGAGCTGTGTCGTCGGGTTCCCCTACGGCGGGATGGAGAACATCGCCGCCACCACCCTCGATCAGGAGGCGCTCTTCGCGCCGTCGCATGCCGAGGAGAAGCGCGCCGAGGCCGACGCGCTGGTGGTCCACGAGCTCGCGCACCAGTGGTTTGGCGATCTGCTCACGCCCGCGAGCTGGGCCGATCTCTGGATCTCGGAGGGGTTCGCGACCTTCGTTGAACCGCTTTGGCTGGCCGAGACCGCCGGCGCCGACGAGGCCGCGGCAGCGTTCGGAACCATGCAGACCAAGCTCGCCGACCATCGCGCGCAGGATCCGCGGCCGATCGTGAGCGCGAGCTGCATCGAGCTCGACGACCTCTTCGATCCGACGGTCTACGAAGGGGGCGCCTGCTTCCTGCGGCTGCTCCAGCAAGTGATCGGGCCGGAGAAGTTCGGGGCGGCCGTGCAGCAGCTCGTGGCCCGCTGCCAAGGGCGGTCGATCACGACCGCGGAGCTCGAGGCGAAGGTGCAGGAGGTCGCGGGTGGCAACCTCGCGAACCTCTGGCAGGAGTGGCTCCACTCGCCGGGTCAGATGGTGATCGAGTTCAGTTGGCAGTTCGACGAGGCCGCGAAACGGCTCGAGCTGGTCGCTCACCAGAAGCAGACCGGCGACGGCGTGCCGGAGGTCTATCACGTGCCGGTCGCGGTCGCGTACCAGGTCGGCGGTGCGCGCCGCACGACGACGCTCCAGCTCGACGCCCGTCGCTGCCGGGTGGCGGTCGAGTGCGACACGCGGCCGGCGTTCGTGCGCTTCAACGCCGGTGGTGCGCTGTTCGGCGTGATCACCGCCGTGCAGGCGCCGGCCGCGTGGCGCGAGCAGCTCACGCTCGACAGCGATCCGCTCGGGCGCATCGAGGCGGCGCGCGCGTTGGCGACGGCATGGACGGGGTTCGCCGATGACGGCAGCGAGAACGCCGCCGACCACGCCGTCGAGCGCCGTCTCACGCTCGCCGCACTGGCGCGCGCCATGGTCGAGGACAAGGTGATCCCGGTTCGCAGTGCCGCCACCACGGCGCTCGGCGAGATCGGTGGCGACGTCGCGCGGACGGCACTCGGCTGCGCGCTCTGGGACCTCGACTGGCGGGTGCGGCTGGCGGCCGCGGAGGCGCTCGCCCACTTCAAGGACGACGACCTCGCGGCCGGCCTCGCCATCCGCCGGCTCCAGAGCGAGCGCACGTATTCCGTTCGTGCCGCGGCGCTGCAAGCGGTGGCGAAGATCAAGGGCAAGGAGGCGGTGCGGCCGCTGCAACAGCTAATTGCGGACGACGGGCTGGCGGGCGAGCTGCGCGGCGACGCGCTGGTGGCGGCGGCCTCGATCGTCGAGGTCGGGCCGGCGCAGCTCGCGGAGCTGGTGGCCGCGGCGATCGAACGCTCGAAGGCGGCGGTGCCGGCGGTGGAGCGCGCGCTGGCGATCGAGGCCCTCGGGAGCCTCGCGCCCCGGAGCGAGGCGGCCTGCGACGTGCTCACGGCGCTGCTCGAAGACCCTTCGCCCGCGATCCGCGCACAGGTGCTCGAGGCGCTCGACGACGAGACAATCCCGTTGCAAACGCTCCCGGCGCTGGTGGCGTTCTATGGCCGTTCGGGCTTCCCTGATCAACGCGCGCTCGCCCGGGAGAGAATCGTCGCGCTCGTCGCCAAGCTCCCGAAGTAACGTCCCGGTTTCCAACCGGGGCCCGGCGAATAGAACAGCAGCGCGAATAAAGCGGATCGATGGACGTCACAGCGGGTCTGTACACGGGGTCTGGCCGGACTGAGACAGGCGAGGCAGCCGCCAGGAGGAGTCGAATGGAGCCGATCGAGCGCCGTCGAGCCGCGCGGGTGCGCGCGGCTCTGCCATCGCTGCTGGCGCCGCTGCTGACACCGTTGGTGCTCGCGCTCTTCCCGCTGGCCTGCACCGGCAACTACTACCACCACAGCGCCGATCGCGAGGTCGAGGGGATTCTCGGCGACTTCGATTCGCAAGCGCTCGGCGCTCGCGCGGGCCGGATCGAGCTGCCCGCGCCACCGGTGCCCGAAGCGGCGCCGGCCGCGGACGCGACGGCCGACCCGGCGGCCACGGGTGCGCCGTCCATGGAAGCTGCCGCGCCCGCAGCCGACCTCAAGCCCGCGCCGCTCCGCCTCGATCTCGCAAAGGTCCTCCAGATCGCCGTGACCAGCAGCCGCGATTTCAAGGACACGAAGGAGGGGCTCTACCTCCAGGGGCTCGGCTTCTCGCTGACCCGCTTCGGCTACGGGCCGCAGTTCGGCTCGGCCGTCTCCTATGTCTGGGGGGATGGCGAGAACAGCTCGGCTTCGAGCTCGGTCGGCGGTTCGTTTGGCGTCACGCAACTGCTGCCCACCAACGGCTCGCTCGGCCTCTCGACCGGCTTCTCCAAGGCGATGAACCGCGACGATCGCGGTAACAGCGAGGAGTGGTCGACCTCGACCGGCATCACCTTCACGCAGCCGCTGCTGCGCGGCGCCGGCTACGACCTCTACCGCGAGGGGCTGCTCCAAGCCGAGCGGAACATGGTCTACGCGGTCCGCAACTTCGAGCTCTTCCGCGAGGACTTCACGATCGGGATCACGCGGGACTTCTTCGACCTCGTCGGCCAGAAGCGCAAGCTCGCCTACCGGTCGGACGACCTCGAGAAAGCGACCTTCGACCGCGATCGGGACGAGGCAT
>CAYRQC010000153.1:0-3847 GCA_964426265.1 uncultured Phycisphaerales bacterium
CGGCTTCGAGTGCTTCGATCGAGCGCCGCAACCGGACTCGCCCCTCCCCAGACGATCGTTGCTACAACCTCATCACATTCTTCTTATCGGCGGATCCACGCGATTCTTGAGCCAGATCTCGGCGAGCACTATTCAGTTACGGCAAAGGCGCCTCCGTGTTCGACGTGGGAGTGTCGGCGCTGGCGTTCCGCGCGCTGCTGCACAGCCGACTCCCCGACCCGGCAGTCCAGACCGCGAGGGCCCTGGCCCGCGCGGCGAGTTGGCTGCTCGCGCGGCAGGACGCCGACGATGGACAGCTCGGGGCCGGCGCGGCCGTCCGCCGCTTCGATCCGATCACGGGCAAGCCGTATCTCCTCATCGAGATGCCCGCCAAGGCGAACTACTCGCACGCGATGGCGACGCTCGCGCTTGCCGAGGCTTCGTCGCGCTGGAACTCCGTCGCGATGCGCGACGCGGCGCAGCACGGCCTCGAGTTCATCGAGCGCTCGCGCAATCCGTACTTGGCGTGGCGTTACGCCTATCCGCCCGACGGAGACAATGACGTCTCGGTCACCGGCTGGATGCTCCAGGCTCTCGGCGCCGGCGCCGCCGCCGGACTCGCGATTGACGATTCGGCGCTCCGGGACGGGCTCGGATTCCTCGATCAGATGACCGATCCCTCCAACTATCGGACGGGCTATCACGAGAAGGGATCGCTGTCGGGGCGGCAGCCGGACGACGTCGACAAGTGGCCGAGCGACCAGTCCGAGGCCATGACGGCGATGGCCCTGATCGCGCGACAGATCGGAGGGCGACGTCCGGCGACCGATCCGATGATCAACGGCGGTCTGCAACTGCCGATGGCGAAGCTGCCAGT
Organism: uncultured Phycisphaerales bacterium; assembly: GCA_964426265.1. Classification (GTDB taxonomy): domain Bacteria; phylum Planctomycetota; class B15-G4; order B15-G4; family SIAN01; genus SIAN01. The sequence goes on from CAYRQC010000153.1 coordinate 857, forward strand.
GTGGGACGAAGCGGCGGGCTCGGTCGACTTCTGCTACTGGCATCTCGGGACGCGCGCCTTGCAGTCGATCGGCGGACGTTCCGCCGAGAGCTGGCGGCGTTCCCTCGAGAACGCCGTCGTGTCGCACCAGCGCAGCAGCGGGTGCGAGCGAGGATCCTGGGACCCGCAGGTCGACCCGTGGGGCGACGACGGCGGCCGCGTCTACGCCACCGCGCTGAACGCGCTGACACTGGAGATCGCCGCCGGGTGGATCGATCTGCCCGTCGTCCCGGCCGCTGCGTCGCCGCCGGCAGCGGAGAAAAAGCCTCGCTGATGATGCGCCCGCTGCGCTGGCGTGTATCTCCGCGGCTGAAACATCCGGATCACATCGCCGGCTTGATCCCCAGGGCCGCGAACTTCTTGTCCTCGAAGTTCTTGCGGAACATGTCGCGCAGCTTGATCGCCGCCGCGTCGTAGGCCGCCTTGTCCTTCCAGGTGTTTCGCGGGTTCAGGACCTCGGCGGGCACGCCCGGGCAGCTCTTCGGGATCTTCATGTTGAAGATCGGATGGAGCTCGCACTCAACGGTGTCGAGCTTGCCCTCGAGCGCCGCGTTCAGCAGCGCGCGCGTGTGGCCGATCGACATGCGCTTGCCGACGCCGTACGCGCCGCCGCTCCAGCCGGTGTTGAGCAGGATGCAACGCGCCTTGTGCTTCTGCATCTTGGCCGCGAGCAGCTTGGCGTAGACCGGCGGCTTGTGCGCCATGAACGGCGCGCCGAAGCAGGCCGAGAACGCCGCCTTGGGCTCGGTCACGCCGACCTCGGTGCCGGCGAGCTTCGCGGTGAAGCCCGACACGAAGTGATACATCGCCTGGTCGGGATCGAGGATCGAGACCGGCGGCAGCACGCCGAAGGCGTCAGCGGTCAGCATCACGATCGTCTCGGGATGGGGCCCCTGCGCGTGCGGCATCACGTTGGGGTTCGCGCTCAGCGGATAGCTGAAGCGCGTGTTCTCGGTGATCGACTTGTCGGTGAGGTCGAGCTCCTGCGGATCGCACTGCTCCATCCGCTTGCCCTTCACCGGCGGCACGTTCTCGATGATCGTGCCCGGCTTGCTGAGCGCCGCCGCGATGACCGGCTCGGCCTCCTTGCTGAGATCGATCAGCTTCGCGTAGCAGCCGTCCTCCAGGTTGCAGAGGCCGTTGTCGCTCCAGATCGTCTCGTCGTCGCCGATCAGGCGGCGGTTCGGATCGGCGGAGAGCGTCGTCTTGCCGGTGCCCGAAAGGCCGAAGAGGATCGCCGCGTCGCCCTTCATCCCGACGTTCGCGGAGCAGTGCATCGACAGCCGCCCCTGCTTGGGCAGCAGGTAGTTGCCGACCGTGAAGATCGTCTTCTTGACGACCCCGCAGTAGTCAGCGCGGCCCGCCACCAGGCAGATGCGGTTCTTCACGTCGATGATGATCGCCGCCTCGGCGCGGCTGCCGTCGCGCGCCGGTTCGCAGACGAAAGACGGGACGTTCAGCATCGTCCAGCGCCGCGCCGCGACCTCCTTCACCCCCACGAGATCCTTCGGGAACATGTTGTGGGCGAACATCGCGTGGGTGGCGTACTCGCCGACGAAGCGGTAGGGCAGGGCGAAGCTGGCGTCGGCGCCGACGAAGACGTCCTTGACGTAGAGCGACGCCTTGCGCGCGTTCAGGTGGTCGACCACCCGCTTCAGCAACCCCTGGTACTTCTCCGGGTCGTAGGGCTGGACGTCGTCCTTCCACCAGATCTCGTCGGCGACCTCCGGCCACTTGACGGCGAAGGTGTCCTTGACGCGCCGGCCCGTGCAGTCGGGATCGGTGTAGTAGACGAGCGGTCCGTTGGTCCCGAGCTTGGTCGGGAAGGCCTTCTGGGCGTCGCTCGGGCCGTCCTTCTTCACGCGCCCACGATCGTGGGCGATCGCTTCCTGGAAGAGCTCGACCTTCGAGAGCCCGTACTTGTAGGTCACCGTCTTCAGACCCAGCAGCGCCTCGAGCTCGGCCTTGAAGTCGGGGGTCGGTGGGGTGGTTGGGGTCATGGTCTCGATGGTTCGTGGGAGCCGCCGCCCCGACGGCACGGCCGTTCCCGGGTCCAGCGGAAGCGCGGCACTTTAGCGCAGCGTCCCACCCGTATCGCTGGCGAGGCCGGCCAGGAGCTCGCGATCACCGTCGAGGACGATCGCGTGGATCACGACGCCCTTCAGGCGGTTGCGGCGCGCGACGTCGCGGCGCAGCCGGACGGGATCGGTGATGGCGCCTGCCGACGGGGCGCCATCGGAGAGCAGGTAGATCGTGTCGATCTCCGGGTCGTCGAGCGCCGCGACCAGCGCGCCGTGGAGGTTGGTGCCGCCGCTGGGCGACTGCGCGGCGAGAAAGCGATCGATGCGCGCGCGAGTGGCGGCATCGAGGAGCTCGGCGGCCGGCGCGAAGCGACGCACGTGGGTGTCGAAGAAGAGGAGGTTCACGCGCGCGGTCGCGGGCAGCTCGGCGACCAGGCGGCGCGCTTGCGCGCAGGCGCGCTCGAGCTTGCCGCGCGTCGCCATGCTGCCCGACGCATCGATCACCAGCGCGACGCGATCGGAGCGAACGGGCACGTCGAAGAAGTCGCTGCCGCCGGTACCGCTGCGATCCTGCCGCTCGATGCGCGCTTCGAGCTGCGCGGCTTCGTCCGCGGTCGGCACCTCGAAGGTCGGGTGGTCAGCGAGCCAACGGCGCCACTCCTTGGGCACGTCGCGCAATGGAGCACCGGTCAACCGCCGAAGGGCGCGCGCTGCATCGCGCAGCAGCAGCGATCGCTCGCGCTCCTGCTCCATCCGCGCCACCAGCAGCGGTACCGCATGGGGCGATCCGAGCGCCGCCGCCGCCGCGATCGCCGCGCGCCGGATCGGCCATTCGGGATCGGTGAGCGCCGTCGCCACCAGCTCGAACGCGAAGTCGCGCACCGCCTCCGGCAATGGCACCTGGCAGGCCTCCATCACCGCCGCGCGCCGC
>CAYRQC010000154.1:0-3405 GCA_964426265.1 uncultured Phycisphaerales bacterium
GGCCGTGGTCCTTCGTCCACTTCACCTGCGATGCCGCGGCGCCCACCGCTCCTTCCGGTGAGCGGTTCGACCAGGCGGCGTTGCGCGCGCAGCTCGCGGCACCGGGCGTGACGGTCACGACCCGCAACGAACTCGCTGCCACGGAGCGTGCTGGGCTCGGCGCGCACCGTCGGTCGCTCGCCGTCACTACCACCGATGTCGCCACCGATGTCACGACCGTTGTTGCCCCCGCGGCTCTCGAGGTCGAGGCGTTCGGCTTCCCTCGCCTCGTCGCCAACGACGCGAACGACGCGGCGTGCCGTTTCGATCGCCGGCTGCGCTTCGATCCCGAGCTCTTCGATGCCACCGAGCCGTGGCTCGCGAGCCAGCTCGAGATCGGAGAGGCGCAGGCGCGCGCGTCGCGCGTCACGCTTCTTGGTGACCGTCGCCGAGCGCTCGGCGAGCACCTGCTGTTTCGCGAGATCGCCCGGCCGCGGCGCGCGGCGCTCTTTGTCTGCATCGCGACGCGCGCGGGTGGGAGTGCCGCGACGGCCGCGTTGGCTCGCCTGCTCGCGCACATCGATGCCAATGAGCTCATCGATCGAACGTTGGTCGCGGTGACGGTGCCGATCACGCCGGGCACCTCGACTCCGGCGACTCCAGCGAGCCCCTCGATCGAGCTCATTCGCGTGCCACTCGATTGGGTCGATCGGGTGCCGGCGGCGCTGCGCGAGGTGGTCGCCGCCTTCGCCGCGGCTCCGAGCGGCTGCCCTGGCGGGCTCCATTGACTCCGGTTGCGTGACGGACGGTGGTACGACAGACGGTTGCATGACGGACGGTCGCGGCGATCGGGAAGGATCTTCTCGCGCCGCGGCCTCGTCCAAGGCAACCGGACTATCATTCCGCCCCGGCTCGACCCTGACTTGGGCGCGGCTTGGCCCCGGCGGACTCGGTTGCCGATGGAGCGCTCGCAGCGCGTGCCGCGGCTCCGACTCCCGCGAAGGATTCTTCGTCGAGGTGACCCCGTGATCGACCGCTTCGTCCTTCCGCTGGCCGCCTTCACGAGTCTGTGGCCCCTCCTTCTGGCACAGCAGGGTGCGCCGGTCGATGGGGCCAGCGTGCCGCCGCCCGCTGCACCGAAGGCCACGGCCACGGCAGGCGAGGGCACCGAGAAAGATGGCGCCGCGCCGCCCGCGACCGCCAGCTACATCCTCCCCGACTGGCCCACGATCACCTTCAAGGAGGTGAGCAAGGTCGCCGGCATCGACGCCGTGAACCTGTGCGGTCTTCCCGACAAGCCGCGCCTCATCGAGACCCTCGGCTGCGGGCTCTGCTGGTTCGATTACGACGGCGATGGCTGGCTCGACCTCTTCATCCCGAATGGCAGCACGATGGAGGCGATCCTCGGTCGCAAGCAGAACGACGTCTCCGACAAGCTCTTCCGCAACCAAGGCGACGGCACGTTCGAGGATGTGACCGAGAAGACGACCCGGCGCTGGACCGAGAAGGTCACGAAGCCCGACGGCACCGTCGAAGAGGTGGCGAAGAGCGAGGGTGGCCTCCACGATGATCGCTGGGGCATCTCCGCGACCGCCGCCGACTACGACAACGACGGCGACTGTGACCTCTACGTCTGCAACTTCGGCTTGAACTGCCTCTACCGCAACAACGGCGATGGCACCTTCCTCGATGTCGCCGAGCAGGCGCACGTGCAGTTCGACGGCGTCACGCCGGGATCGGCCTGGGGCGACGTCGACAACGACGGCGACCTCGATCTCTATGTCTCGGCCTACATCATCTTCAACAAGAAGGCGCCGTGGCCGCCGTTCGCCAAGACGATGCGCAACATGAAGGTGATGCTCGGGCCGCAGGGGTTGAAGGGGGCGCCCGACAAGCTCTTCCGCAACGAGGGCGATGGCACCTTCACCGACATCTCGAAGGAGGGCGGCCTGCGGCTCGCGGAGGAGGAGCACGGCTTCACGATCCAGATGGTCGACCTCAACGGCGATGACGCGCTCGACATCTTCGTCGCCAACGACATGACGCCGAACCACCACTACCGGCAGGTGAAGCCCGCCAAGTTCACGCCGAGCGGCTCGGAGAGCGGCCTCTCGGTCGACCACGACGGCATCAACAAGGCGTGCATGGGGGTCGCGCTCGCCGACCTCAACGACGACCTGATCCCCGACTTCTTCATCACCAACTTCTCGGCGCAGACCAACGACCTCTACATTTCGCAGGGCGACAACTTCTGGGACGAGGATCCCAACCCGACCGACAAGGTGCGCTCGGCGCTGCAATACGTCGGCTGGGGCACCGGCTTCTTCGACTTCGACCTCGACGGCGACGAGGACCTGGCCGTCTTCAATGGCCACGTCTTCCCGCAGGTCGACACCGAGCGGCCGCGCGTGCAGGACTACGAGCAGCTCCCGATGCTTTACCGTCGCGATGGTCCGCTGAAGTTCTCGGATGGCGGCAAGGCGGCGGGCCGCGACTTCTTCGACTACCGCAACTGCCGCGGGGCCGCCTTCGCCGACTACGACGAGGACGGCGATCCCGACGTCGCGCTGTTCCAGATGGACAAGCCGGCGCTGCTGCTGCGCAACGACACCGAGCAGAAGGGCCACTTCCTGCGGGTGGAATTGCTCGGGACGAAGGTCAATCGCGACGCGTACGGCGCGCGCGTCACGATCGAGGCGGGGGGCCGCCGGCAGTGCCGCTGGAAGCTCGGCCAGGGGTCGTTCATCAGCCAGAACGACCCGCGCCCGCACATCGGCCTCGGACTCACCGACAAGATCGACCGCATCACCGTGCGTTGGCCGGGCGGCAAGGAAGAGGTGGTCGAGGGACCGCTGGCCGTCGATCGAACCATCGTCATCAAGGAGGGGATGGGGAAGGTCGGGGAGATGCTGCCCGCGAGGACCGAGATGGTCCCCGAGCGGATGGACGAGCAGGGCAACAAGGTCCCGGCACACGAGCAGCGGCTGCCGCCCCAAGTCTGGACACGCGCGATGACGGCGGCGCTGGAGAAGAAGTAGGGATGGTCAGCGACGCAGCACCGGATCGACGAGGTCGACGGCGGCAGCGTGGGTCACGAGAGTGAGCTGGCGCGCTCCAGCGAGCGGCAGATCGAGCATTCCATCGACGTCGCCCTTGCACCAGGCGCCGTTCTTCAACACGCGGCCGTCGAGCTGCAGCTCGAGCAGTGCTTCGGGCCGATCGGTCGACGGCGCCGATTCATCGGAGCGGGATTGCGCGCGCGGCTGCACCTGTGCCTGCAGCCGTGCATAGCCGCGTGGCAGCTCGTACTCGACCCGCGCCGAGGCATCGAGCCGCAGCCGCCGTCCGCAACGCGCCGCGGCGAGATCGAGGTCGATCGGGTCGCGTCGTTCGTGGATCGTCGTCCGGGTCGGCTCGAGGTCGGTG
>CAYRQC010000155.1:0-4766 GCA_964426265.1 uncultured Phycisphaerales bacterium
CTCCTTGCTCACCTCGGTGCCGGGCTCGTCCTTCTTGGCGTCGGCCGCGGCCTTCGCCTTCTCGGCGGCGAGCTGCTCCGGAGTCTTCTTGCTCTGCTCGTCCTGCCACTTCTTGAGGTCGTCGAGGTACTTCAACCAGGCGTCGGCGTACTTCTTCGCCTCGCCCAATTGGCCGCGGTAGCGATCGGCGGTGAGGATCGGATCGAACGGTCCGCGCCAGTACATCTTCACGGCGCCAAGCGCGTCGATGATGCGTGCCTCGCGCGAACGGCCGGAGGTCGTGAGTGCCATCACGCGCGAGCCCGACTGGTGCGCCTGCCACGTCTGCACGAGCGCCGTCGTGACTCCATGCCGCGCCACTTCGAGCGCTTCGGGCCCCGCATTCGCCACGATCGGCGTCAGGTCGAAGTCGAGGCTGAGGTTGGTGCGGTCATCCCCGAGCTCGAGGTGCGAGTTGCAGTCGATGAATCCCGGCGTGATGACCGAGCCCGGGCCCGCATCGAAGATCCGCGCTCCCGGCGGCACCGCGACGTCGGCGCCGACGCTGATGATCCGGCCGTCGGCGATCGCGACCGCACCGTTCTTGATCGCCTCGCCGGACGCGGTCAGCAGGGTGGCGCCACGGATCACGACGGTTCCGCCGCCGGCACCACTGGCGGCCGCCGACGCAACCGTCGCCTCGACGGCGAGCCGGCCCTCGACGAAGACCTTCTGGACGTGCGAGCTGCGGAGGAACGGCTCGCCCGAGAGGACGATGAAGTCGGCGTCTTTGCCGGGCATCAGGCAGCCGACGCGATGGCCGACGCCGAGAATCTCGGCAGGCACTCGCGTCAGGGCCGCGACCGCTTGCTCGGTCGTGAGCCCGCCGCGCAGCGCCACGGCGCCAGCGGCGAGCAGCTCCGCGGGGTCGCCGCCTTGCGAAGTTGCAAGTGCCACCTTCACTCCGCGTCGGACCAGCTCAGCCGCCGACTCCGGGTGCAAACGCAGCGCGTCGATGTCGGGCGCCCGATCGGCGGGCGGCCGCCCGAGCGAAAGGCCGATCTCGAGGACGACTGGGTAGCGCGCCGCCGCGAGCTGATCGGCCACCAGCGCCGCCTCGGCACCGCCGGCGATCACCGCGGGATGGCCGAGCTCGCGCGCGAGCTGCACCGCCCGCACGAGATCCGCCGCCTCGTCCGCCGTGATGCGCAGCGGCCGGCGCGACTGCACGGCACCGGCGAGCGCCACCATCGACGAGTCGTGAGCGGTGCCACTCTTGGCCGTGGCAAACGCCTCGCGGATACCGAGGAGCTGCCCGACCCGCGTGGTCGGGAGCTGCCGCTCGCCAGGACGGATCGGGTTGTCAGCGGCGGGCGGGAGGGGTGGTTCGATCAGCGCCGGCTGGCCCAGGCTCGCCGTCCCGAGGTTGATCTCGACGGCGCTCTGCCGCACGAGCAGCGACGCACCGCCCGCGCGCGAGGCGAGCTTCGCCACCGCGCCCTGGCCGCTGATCAGACGCTGCTCGCCGCAAGAGAGGTAGACGGTCGTCACACCGCCGAGCAGTGCGGGACGCCAATCGGAGTAGAGGTCGAAGGCATCGGCGGGATCGAACTCTGCCGCAACCGCCTCGTCTCGCCAGACGATGAAGGAGCTGCGTTGGAAGTGGTCGGAGGTGCCGGCGAGCGTCGTCGTCGCATCGACGAGGCCGGGCATCACGACCGCGTCGCCGAGGTCGATGACGGTGGCATCGGCCGGCGGCTCGAGCGTGGCGCCGATCTCGACGACCTTGCCGTCGACGACGAGCAACGCGCCCGGCGACAGGAAGGCCGCCACCTTCGCGCCCTCTGGCGCGCCGGTGTAGATCCGGGCTGCGCGCACGAAGAGCTTGGCCGGCGGCGGCGTCACGGATTGCGTGTCCGAGGCCGGCGCGGCGGCCGCCGGATGGGCGGCCAGCGCCGCCGCAGCCACAGCAAGAGCACAAGCCGCGGCGATGAGAGGAGCGGTGCTGCGCACCATCAGGTCAGCTCCGAGTTTTCACATCAGGACCAGAAAAACAGGACACGGCGGAGAGAGATCGGCATCGCGGTCACCGCGGGGATCGAACACGCAGAGAAGCGAGGGGTCAGTGCCCCTGCGCACTCGGGGCGGCCACCGACGGTGACGTCACCGGCTGTTCCTGACCGGTCGTCAGCTCCTTCAAGCGGCGGTCGGTGGCATGGTCGTAGGCCCACTTGCCTTCGATCAGCAGCTTGTCGACATAGGTCGCTTGATCGAGCGGATCGCCCGAGAGGATCGCCAGGTTGCCCCACTTGCCGACGGCGATCGAGCCGAGTGTGTCACCCATGCCGATCGCGTCCGCGGCCGACTGCGTGATGCTCTTCAGGGCGTCGCCGAGCGCGACTCCCTCACGAACGCAGCGCGCGGCCTGGTACCAGAGCTGCCCATCGGAGTTGTTGCCGAAGTCCCGCGGTTGCAGGACGAACGGCACGCCGGCGTCGGCGAAGAGCTTCGGGACGAACGTCTCGCTCTCCTTGCCGGTGAGCGGATCGGTCTCGCGGTGGACCAGCACTCCGGAGAGGACGACCGGTCGACCGGCCGCCTTGAGCTCGCGCACCACCTTGAACGTCTCGGTTCCGACCACGAAGACCGTCTTCTCCAGCAGCTTCATCTCTTTCAGCCACTCGATTCCGCGCACGACATCCATCGCGCGGTCGCAGTGGACGAAGAGCGGGAGCTCGCCCTTGCTCGCCCGCCAGAGCGTCCGCCAGCGAGCGTCGAGGTCGTCGATCGTCACCAACGCCATGCCTTCCTTGATCGCCTCGTCGGGGAGGACCAGGACCTTCTCGTCCTTCTTCTTCTTCTCCTCCTCGTAGCGGCGCTCGGCGACGCTCTCGACGTGTTGCTTCAAGTCTTCGAAGGCGCGGCGCAGCTCCACCATCTGCGTCATCCGGTTGAAGCCGTTGCGCGGCGTGATCGAGAGCTTCAATGCATAGTCGGAGCGCACGGTCATGTAGTCGACCATGTCGCCGAGTGGGCGGACGATGCGCGAGAGACCGCCGATGACGACGTTGTTGCTCTGGATGATGTGGACCGTCGTGATGCCGGCTCGCAGGCACTCCTCGAACTCGATCGCGTTCGGCTCGATGGCGTCGTAGACGTTGACGAACGGCGCGACCGGCACGTTCTCGTACGGAACGTCGAGCGCGATCTGCGTGTGGGCGAGGACCATTCCGGGGAAGACGATTCGCCCGTCCGCTTCGGTGACGATCGCTTCAGCCGGAATCGGCGTTTCGGGCCCGCCGACCGCGGTGATCTTGCCGTTCTCGATGACGACGACCGCTTTCTCGATGCGCGTGCCGTCGGGGTTCAGCACCGTTCCGCCACGCACGGCCGTCGCATCACCACCCGCGGGCGGCGCGACCGCCAAGAGACTCGCGGCGACCAAAGACGAGAGGACCATCACGAGTTCTCCTTGCCCGGCTTCGCAGCGGCCGGCTTTTCTTCGCCCGGCTTTTCACCACCCAGCCGGCTCTCCAGATCGAGGACAGGCCGGCCTTGGATCAGGACGAGCACCGGCTTGCTGGTGTCGTCGAATGGGTTGCCGTTCCAGACGATCAGGTCGGCATCGAGCCCGCTCGCCAGGCGGCCGACACGCCCTTCGAGACCGAGCAGCGCGGCGGGATCGGCGGTCACGGCACGGAGTGCGCGAGAGCGATCGAGCCCGTGACGGATCGCGAGCCCGGCCTGCCGCGCGAGCCCGCCATCACCACCACCGTCGGCCGCGGTCAGACAAAAGGCGACTCCCTTCTCGGCGAGGAGCTTGGGAGCCTCGAGCGCCCCGAAGGCCGACTCGAAGTCGGAAAGCGAGGAGTCGCTCGTGCGCACCGGCCCGAAGATGACCGGGATCTTGCGGGCGACGACCAGATCGAGGCACTCGGCAACCTCGGTCGCAACCTCGAAGGTGAGCTTCAGCCCGAACTCGTCGCAGAGCTTCGCGGCGTTGTAGAAATCGAGTGCCTCGCGCACCTGCACGCGCAGTTGCGTCTGACCCGAGAGGACGTCGGCCAGCGCGCGCATGGCCGCCGGATCGAGCCCGTCGGAGCTCGGCGTACCGCGATCGCGAAACGCCATGGTGTCGAAGAGCGCCTTGCGGAAGACCCACGCGGAGCCCATGCGCGTCGTCGGACGGCGGGCGGTGAAAGTGGGCGCGTTGAAACGGCTCGGCGACGAATTGAACGCGCCGCGTTGGCTCGTTTCCGGGCCGAGGGTGAACTTCACGATCGGCTTCACCGCGAGCTTGCGCTCGCCGATCGGGCCACCGGTCTTCACGGCGGCGCCCTTGGCGCTGATGACGGAGCACGCCTCACCGGTGATGAACGCGGTGGTCACGCCGCCCTCGACCAGCCGTTCAAAGTCTTTCGAGAAGAAGTCGAGCGTGTCGGCGGTGTCGAGCTGCGGGATCACTTCGGAGGACTGCTCGGCAGCGCCCATGAGCTGAAACGTGCCAAGCTGACATGCGGCGTCGATCAGCCCGGGAGTGATCACCGCGTGGCCGCAGTCGATCGTGCGGGCGTTCGGGGGCAGCGGCAGCGACTGGCCGACGGCCACGATCTTCCCGTCGAGCAGCACGACGATGCCCGGCTTGAAGACGGTGCCGTCGCCGACGTCGACCTCGGCCGCCTGCAGCACGATCGAGTCGGTACGCAACCGCTCCGGCGAGAACGCCTGATCGTGGGCAGCGAGCGCGAGCGCGCAAAGCGTCGCGATCATGGCGTCTCCTTCTTGGC
>CAYRQC010000156.1:0-3498 GCA_964426265.1 uncultured Phycisphaerales bacterium
TCTGGGTTTGATCAATGGCGATGGCCAACTGCTGACCGCGGGGCTCCTGCTCGCCGGACGGCCGGAGATCCTGCGCCAGCGCTTTCCGTTCGCCGGCTGGCGCTTCTTCCGGATGACGTCCGACACCGAGTACGACCTTGCGGAGGAAGGCCACGATCCACTTCCGCTCGCACTCAAGCGGCTGCGCGAGCTGGTTGCCGCGGATAACCCGATCGTCACCGTGCCGGGCCTGCTGATCCACGCGGAGTTCCCGCGCTACCCGATGGTCGCGCTGCGTGAGCTGCTGGTGAATGCGCTGGTTCACCGCGACCTGGAGCAGCCGGGTTCGGTGACCTTGAAGCTCTTTCCCGACCGGCTCGAGGTGGCGAGCGCGGGCGGATTCGTCGGCGGCGTGACGACGCAGAACATCCTGCACCACCCATCGGCACCGCGCTACCCGACTCTCTTCTCGGCGCTCGCCCGGATGCGGCTCGCCAACGCCGCGAATGTCGGCGTGCCGCGGATCTATCGCGATTTGTTGCGTGAAGGGAAGGAGCCGCCGGTCTTCGTTGCCGACGGCGCGACCGTTCGCGTCATCTTGAAGGGCCAAGAGGCTCGCCCCGGCTTCATCGAGCTCGTCCGGAGTGAGCCCAATCTCGACGTCGACGACCTCATCGTGCTCCACTACCTGGCGCGCCATCGCGAGCTTGACGTCGCACGGGCGGCGGAGATCTGCCAGCGTTCGCGGGAGGAAGCACATGAGCTGCTCGATCGATTGGCAACGAGAGCGCAGTTGATCGAGCGTGGTGGCTCAGGTCGCGGCAGCTACTACCGCCTGTCGCGGCGGGCTTGCGAGCGATTGAAGGACAGTCTCGGGTGGGAGTTCGACCGCCGACTGTCGATCGAGAATGCGAAGGGACGGGTCCTCGCCGTATTGGCCGACCGGCCGCTCAGCAACGCGGAGGTTCGAGAGATCACTCAGCTCTCTCGGTACCAGTGCGTGCGCCTCATGACCGCGCTGCGAAGTGAAGGACGTGTGGAGGTTCGCGGCAGCCGACGTAGCGCTCTTTGGCATCGGATCGCCGGCCGTCCTGGCGACCCGCCGGTTTGAGCGGCGCACATGGTTTATGTGCGCGCACATAAACCCCCAGGGAAGGAGTGCGCGGAAGCGGCACGAAATCGCTTCGCGGTGCGGCGTCAGATCGTGACCGTCCCGACGCCGCCACCGTTTGACGAACGCACATGGTTCATGTGCGCGCACATACACAAGGAGGCGTGCTGTCAGCACCCGGCCGGTTCAAAAGGCGGCCCACCGCGAGCCACGAATCGCGGCGGCGCCACGACCACGAGATAGTCGACCTTGCGGCTCAGCGGCAGCTCGCGCGCGATGAGCCGCGGATCGGTCGCCGTGACGCAGTTCCAGCGCAGCGTGTGGAGGAACACCACGAACTGGCGCGCCTCGTCGAACCCCCTTGCGGCCGATCTGCTGCCACCCCTCGTCGCGATCGATTCGCGCGCTCCCGGATCAAAACCCTAGCGGTCGCCCGCGCCGGCAGCAGGCGAGGGCTGTGGCGCGGCGCCGAGCTGCGCCCGAATCAAGCTCAGCAAATACTCCTCCTCCGTCTTGTCGTCGCTAGCTCGGAGGGTCTGGTACTTCTTGATCGAGCGGGCGGCCGCGTCGCTCTTGCCGAGTGCTCGTTGCGCGCGGGCGAGCCACATCCAGGCGTCGCGGCCTTCGGGCTTTGCCGTCGTGGCTTGATGGAGGAGACCGGCGGCCTCCTGCGCGCGGCCGTGCTCGACGTAGAAGATCCCGAGCTGCAGCGCCGCGTTCCATTGGACCGACTTCGGGCCTTGATTGAGCGCGGCGCGCAAGACCTTCTCGGCGGCGACGTCCTTGCCCTGCCGTGCGAGGATCTCGCCGAGCCGCCAGCCGGCGTCGGCGTGGCCATTCAGCTTGAAGGCGAGCGTGAACTCGCGTTCGGCCGCCTCGAGCTCGCGGAGGTTCGCGAGGTTCTCTCCGGACGAGAAGTGGTAGAGGCCGCTCTGCGGCGCAAGCTCGATCGCCCGCTCGAAAGCCGGACGCGCTTCGAGGTGCTTCTGTTGCTGTGCGCGCGCGACGGCGAGGCCGAACCAGAGGAGGCTCTCGGCCGGAGCGCGGATGACCGCCGCGGCGTAGAGCGGCTCGGACTCGACCGCCTTGCCGGTCATCGTCAGCGCCGAGCCGAAGAGGTTCACCGCCTCGACCGACTCGGGGCGCAACTCCGCGGCGCGGCGCGCGATCGGCTCGGCACCGATGAAGTCGGAACGCTGCTCTTCGAGCCACTTCGCGATCGCGAGCGCGAGGTCGAAGTTCTTCGGGTCGGCCGCCACGATCTCGGCGAGGAGCGTGCGCGCCGCGTCGATCTCACCGGCGAGGTGCTTCTTCTGCGCCTCCTGGTACTTCGCGAAGAGGGCGGCCGTGTCGGGTGGAGCGTCCCGTGGCGACTGCGACGGCTGCGGTTGCTCCTCTGGTGATGGCGGTGGCTGTGGCTTTGGCTCTTGCTGCTGCTTCGGCTCCTGTGCCAGCACCGGCGAGACGAGGAAGCAGAGCTCCGCGCCGATCATGAGAACCGAGGAGAGCATCGAGCCGACGCCCGCGAGAGCACTCGGCTGCCCCTTCGCGGCACTCACGGCTTGATCCGTTCGGTGAGCTCGCCACCCTCGACGAGTCGCAACGTCCGATCGCCTGCAACGTTGGCGAACGTCTGCTTCGTGCCGTCCGCCCACAGCACGTCGAGCTGGTCGATCTGGGTCGTGGTACCGAGCCCGAAGTGGAGCCGCGGGTCGCTCGAGCTCGCGAACGAGCCGCCCGCGTGGACCGCGCGGAGGAGCTTTCTCCCGCCGACCACGGCGACGGCACGCGCACCGACTGCCGAGTGGTTCTTGCCAGCACCGATCAGCTCGAGAAGGAGGTTGTGAACGAGCGGGTCACCAGGCTCGTGCGACTGGTGGACCGCCGGCTGGCGTAGCTGATTGATCAACAGCGCCGGCGCCTCGTTCAGCGCCATCACCAGCACGTCGATGTCGCGGTCGCCATCGACGTCTCCGAACGCCGCGCCGCGAAACGACGCCTTGCGAGCGAAGCCCGGGCCTGCTCGCTCGGTCGCGTCGAAGAACGTGCCGCGCTCCTGCACGTAGACGCGATTCAACTGCTTGAAGGTGAGCTCCGGCGCGCGAGCATCGGCCTCCGGATAGACGTGGCCGTTGGCGACGAAGAAGTCGAGATCGCCGTCGTCGTCGAAGTCGACGAACTCGGTCCCCCATCCGAGCGACAGATAGGCGGCCGGGCCGAACGGATGGCGGCTCGTCACGTCGGTGAAGCTCCCGCCACCGTCATTGCGATAGAGCGTGTTGTCGTCGTGGGCGAAGTTGGTGACGGCGAGATCGAGCATGCCATTGCCGTCGAAGTCGCCGCACGCGATCCCCATGCTCGCCTGCGCCACACCGTTGCGACTCACACCACAACCGAAGAGATCGGCC
>CAYRQC010000157.1:0-5059 GCA_964426265.1 uncultured Phycisphaerales bacterium
CAACTCTGCTGGCGAAGGGTTGAAGGCGGGCTGTCGGTGGGATTAGACCAACAACAGCTAGTGTAGCCGATCGCGACTCGAGATGGCCGCGTAAGAGGTTCTCGCGCTCGAGACCGCAACGCCGAGCTCTTCGGCGATCGAGCGCGGTGTCCAGTTCCTCATGGCGGCGCGACCGTGGTCACCGCAGCGCGCCGCCGGTATGGCGCGCGCGGCGCTGGCCCGCTTCTTCGCCGCGGTCGTGCCCGAACGCGCCGAGGCGCGCGTGCGCGTCCACGTCAACGATCGGCTGCTGCAGGTCGTGCAGCTCGCGCCTGGCGCTGTCGCGCAGCACGTCGACGTCCCGGCGGAGCTGCTCGGTGAGGGGCGCGTGAAGATCGCGCTCGAGCTCGAAGGGCGCGCGCGGCCGAGCTTCCTCGCGGCGCTGCGCGGCTTCACGCCCGACGTGAGCCGACGCGACCGGCCGGAGCTGCGGATCGTCCGCCAAGAGCTGCTGCGTCCCGCCCCGATCGAGAAGGGCAAGCCGCTCGCCGTCGGCTTCACCACGCTCGCGCAACCGGCCCAGCCGGAGTGGGCGAACCATGTGACCGAGCTCGCCCTCGGCGAGCTGGCGGACGTCGAGCTCTCCGCCGCGCTCGACAGCGCCGGCACCAGCAACCATGGCGGCGACACCTACACGCTCACGCTGCCACTGCCGGCGGGCATCGACGTGCTGCCGGGATCGATCCGAGGCGACTTCGTCTCGTTCGCCGAACGGCCCGGCGAGCTGCGCTTCCAACTGCTCGGCAAGCAGAGCCAGCCGACCCTCCGTATGACGCTGCTCGGCCGCGTGGTCGGCGACTGGCGCGTGCTGCCTCCTGTGATCCGCTCCAACGTCGAGCTCGATCGCGCGGCGTCCGGTGACGCGCTCACTCTGCGCGTGCTGCCGCGCGGCGCGACGCCTCGCGACAGCTACCGGCCGACCCCCGACGAGCTGCTCGATCGTGCCAGGCGCCGCTTCAACGCCGGCGAGCGCGCCGCGGCCGCCGTGCCGCTCGAGCAGCTCCTCGCCGAGTTCGGGCCGCAGCTCAAGGACGACGCCTTCCGCGACGCGGCGCGCATGCTCCTCTTCGTCGCGCTCGACTCGGGCGACGCACCGCGCATCGTCCGCTCGTTCGAGGTGCTGAAGGAGAAGGATCCCGAGTTCACGCTGGCCGTGGAGACGGTGCGACAGGTGGCCGCGGCCTACCGGTCGATCGCGGAGCACGAGCGGGCGCTCGAGCTCGAGGAGGCGCTGATCGACGAGACGTTCGGCCGCGACCTCCAAGTCACCGCGCTCCTCACCGGCGAGAAGCGGTGGCGCGACGCCTTCGCGCTGCGCGAGCGCCTCTGGCTCGAGTACCCCGACTCGGCTGCGGTGAAGCAGTCCTACCTCGCGCTGTCGGATGAGATGCTCTCGCTCGCGCCGCAGGCGCACGAGAGCGCCGAGCTGCGCGCGCAGAACCTCGATCGCGTCACGCTGCAGCGCGACGGCATGCGCATCCTGATGCGTTTCCTCGCCTTCGCGCCGAGCGATCCACTGGCGCCCGAAGCAGGGCTGGCGCTGGTCTCGGCGTGGCTCTCGCTGGCCGACTGGGACTCGGCCTCGGCGCTCGCCGAGCGGCTCGCCAAGCGCTGGAAGGAGCCGCGCTTCGCCGACTCGTTTCTCTACAGCAAAGCGGTCGCCGAGTGGTCGGAGGGTCATGACGACGTGGCGCGCTCTCTCCTCGAGCGGATCGCGACGGCCGACTACGTCGACGCCGCCGGCCACCACACGCCTTCGATCAACCGCGATCTCGCCTGGTACATCCTGGCGCAGATCCACCACGCGCGCCGCGATGCCACCGCAGCCGCGCTTTGCTACGAGAGGATCGCCGAGGCCTTCCCGGACGCGCGCGAGGCGTTGCAGGGGATTCGCGAGCGAGTGCTGAGCCTGCCCGAGGCCACCAGTGCGCGGCCGGGCCAGAAGGCGACGATCGCGGTGACGTCGAAGAACCTCGCCGAGGCGGAGCTGCTGGTCTACTCGGTCGACCTCATGACGCTCTGCCTGCGCGAGAAGAACCTCTCCGGCATCGCGGGCGTGAACCTGGCGGGCATCGCGCCGGTCACGCGGGTCTCCGTGGCGCTCGCCAAGGAGGCGGTGCTGGCGCCCGCGACCACCACGGTCGAGCTTCCGCTGCCGGCCGCCGGTGCCTATCTGGTGCTCGCGCGATCGGAGGAGCACCACGCCTCGGGGCTGGTGCTGGTGAGCCCGCTCGAGCTGCAGGTCAAGGAAGACTCGGGTGGCCGTGTGCGCACCCATGTCGTCGACGGTGCGAGCGGCGCCTACGTACGCGATGTCGACGTGCGGGTGATCGGCTCGGCCAACGACGCCTTCATCGCGGGACGGACCGATCCGCGCGGCCTCTTCGTGGCCGACCGGGTCGTCGGCAGCGCGACCGTGATCGCGCGCCATGGCAACAGCGACTACGCCTTCTGGCGCGGGACGCGCCTGCTCGGCGAGGCAGACAAGCAGCAGCAGGTCGATCGCGCCAATGCGGAGTTCAAGGACGCCGCCACCAACGACGCCGAGCGCTACCTGAAGAACGTCCTCGAGCTCAACCGCTCCCTGCAGAATCAGCGCGCCGAGAACCTCCAGGGGGAGCTGCGCAAGCAAGGCAAGGGCGTCCAGATCAAGAAGGTGGGCGACCAGTAGCGCCCGCGAGCGGTCGGGAACCAAGCCGCTGGAATTGGAGCCGGTCCCGAAACGCACGTCGGCGTGTCGGAGTACACCGGGTCGTACAATCCGCCCGCCTCATTCCAAGAAGGAGATCCACGACCATGAAGCGTTCCCTCTGGCTGCTCGTACCGGTGCTCGTCGCTGCCGGCTTCGCCCTCGTCCCCGAGAAGAAGGTGACCAACGCCACCGCGGTGATCCACGCGACAAAGGATCAGAAGGTGACCGGCGTCGTCAAGTTCGAGCGCACCGAAGAGGGCTCGAAGATCATGTGGGACCTGCAGAATCTGACGCCCGGCAAGCACGGCTTCCACATCCACGAGTTCGGCGACTGCAACTGCGACGACGGCAAGTGCGCTGGCGGCCACTTCAACCCGGACGGCAAGAAGCACGGCGGCCCGACGTCCGCCGAGCGCCACGTCGGTGACCTCGGCAACATCGAAGCCGGCGCCGACGGCACGTCGAAGGGCGAGATGACCGACAAGATGATCCACTTGAACGGCGAGCGCTCGATCGTCGGCCGCGCCGTGATCCTCCACGCGAAGGCGGATGACATGACGACCGACCCGGCCGGCGACGCCGGTCCCCGCATCGGCATCGGCGTGATCGGGATCGCCAAGGAGCAGTGACCGCGACACCCACCGACGTACCGATCCGGACGTACCGATCCGACCGACGTACCGATCCGGGGGTCCTACGCCGACGTTTTCCGCACCGCGGTGTACCGATCCGGGGTCGGTACGCCGACGTTTTCCGCACACTGCCCCGCCGGCGCGCACAGCACTACGGCGACCCTGACTCCCCGCCCTTCTTGCCCTCGAGGAAGTGGACCATGATCTCGTCGCGCTTCTTGTCGTCCATCGGGAAGCCGCGGCGCCGCAACGGCTGGCGCGTCTCGGGATCGAAGACGACGAAGTAGGGGTTGGCGACGTAGCCGACGTAGCGCCGCTCGAGCGCCTGCCACTCCTCGCCCTTTTCCGCGTGGTCAGAGTGCAGTCGCGCCTCGACATACTTCTCGGTCAGGATCCGGCGCACGGCCGGACGTGGGAAGACGGTCTCTTCCATCACGCGGCACGTCGCTCAGGAAAAGCCGGTGAAGTTGATCAGCACCAGCTTCCCTTGGTTCCGCGCACGGACGATCGCGCCCTCGAGGTCGTCCTTGATGAGCTCAGGCCTGGCGGTGTAGTCGATCCGCGTCGAGTACGGCGGCACCAGCGCCTTCATCACCCAATCGAGCTCGTTGCCGAGCGCGCCGTGCAGGTTGTAGAGCGAGAAGAGCGCGAAGACGACGCCAGTCAGCGCGCGTTTCGAGCCGACCCCCTGGTAGAGATCGACCGGCATCCCGGGCTCGATCACCACCGGCTCGCGATCCTCCTTCAGCCGCACGACGCCGAGCAGGTAGAGCGCGGCCAGCGCGAAGATCCCGAACCAGCAAAGCAGGAAGAACTCGCGCGAGAGGAGCTGCCAGTCCCACACCAGGTCGGCCTGGGAGACGAACTTCAACGCCGCGGCGAGCTCGACGAAGCCGAGCACCACCTTGAGCGTGTGCATCCACTCGCCGCTCTGCGGCAGTTGCTTCACCTTGCCCGGCACCATCGCCAGGAAGACGAACGGCACCGCCATCGTGAGCCCGAAGGTGCCCATGCCGAGGATCACCCGATCGAGCGTCCCCGCTTTCCCCGCGGTGGCCAGCAGCGAGCCGACGAATGGCGCCGTGCAGGTGAACGACGTCACGACCAGCAGCGCGCCGAGCAGGAAGACCCCGAGATAGCCGCCCTTGCGCGTCGCCTTGCCGACCCACCCCATCATGAACTGTGGCGGTTGCAGCAGGATCGCCCCGAACAGCGAGAGCGCGAAGAAGACGAACGCCACGCCGACCACCAGGTTGAACCAGGCGTTCTGCGCGATCGTGACGATGACCGGACCGACGACGATCCCGATGGCCACGTAGATGAGCACGATCCCCAAGCCGTAGGTCATCGCAAGCGGCAGCAGGCTGGTCTTGCGGGTCGATGCCTGCTTCGTGAAGTAGGAGATGGTGATCGGGATCATCGGATAGGTGCAAGGCATCAGCAGGCTGAAGAGCCCCCACGCAATCGCGGTGGCCAGGAACGCGAGCAGCGGCAGATCGGTGACGTCGGCGCTCTTCTCGTTCTCGTCGAGCCACTCCTCGCTGATCTCGTCCTGGGTGGCGGAGGCGGGAGCGGTCGCGGTGGGCGCAGCGGTCGGCGCGGACCCCGCCGCCGGCGCGTCTTGCGGCTGCGCGACGACACCGCGCCCCGGATCGACCGGCTCGGTCGGGAGTGATCCGATCGCGCCGGGCGCTGC
>CAYRQC010000158.1:0-4723 GCA_964426265.1 uncultured Phycisphaerales bacterium
CTCACCGACCATTCGGGCGCGATCTCGCCGTCCGATTGGTGGCTGCTCGACAAGCTCTGCTGGCTCTACCAGTCGCCGCGCTTCTGTGCGCTGTCGGGCTTCGAGTGGTCGACCAACGAGTGGGGCCACCACAACGTCATCCTCGCCGACCGCATGAGCAAGCTGGTGCCGCCGGAGGAGTCGCTCGCGTCGCTCTACAAGACGATCGCGAGCGACCGCGCCATCACCATCCCGCACCACTCCGCCGACGCGTCGTTCCCGAACGACTTCAAGGCGTGCGACGACCGCTTCACGCGCCTGATCGAGGTCTATCAGGCGTGCCGCGGCAACTACGAGTTCGACGGCTCGCTGCGCCAGTCGATGTCGGCCTCGGCGGCCGGCTCGTTCGTGCAGGACGCGCTGAACCAGGGCCACCAGTTCGGGATCATCGCCAGCACCGACCACAGCTGGGGGCAGAGCTATGCCGGCGTGCTCGCCGAGCGGCTCGATCGCGAAAGCCTCTTCAACGCGTTGCAGCAGCGCCGCACCTTCGGCGCGACGGCGAAGGGGATGCTGGTCGACTTCCGGATCGGCACCGCCGTGATGGGCGAGGCGATCGATCTCGCGACGCCGCGCAACATCACGTTGCACGCGCGCGGCGCAACGGAGCTCGCCGATGTCGTGGTCTTCCGCAACGGCGCGGTGTGGCAATCACTGCGCAAGGCGCCGCACCTCGCCAACAAGCTGACGCCGCTGAAGCTCGAGATGACCATCCCAGCCCACAGCTCCAAGGGTGCGGTGACGGGAAGCATCGTCGTTTCCGGTGACGACGCCAGCTTCGGGACCATTGCCGAGCGGCGCGCCTCCGCCCAGCGCAAAGGGCTGATCCGCGCGCCGGAATGGCGGGTCGACGGCAAGTCGGCCATCTTCGGTTGGCCGCTCCAGTGGGAGACGGGTGACCAACCGTTCGTGTCGGCGATCCACCTCTACATCGATCCGACCGCGCCGTTGCGGCTCGTGACCGATCGCGGTCGGGTCGAGACCACGGCGGAGATCCTCTACGACCAGCCGTTCGAGGTGGTGGCGCCGGGCTTCGCCACGCTCGAGCTGCGGGTGATCGCCGGCGACGCCGTCGTCGACCTTCACCACGGGCTCGGCACGTCGGAGCTCACGCTCGAGTGGGAGGACGGCGAGCCGCCGGCGGGCGCCGCGTGGTACTACGCGCGCATCGTCCAAGTCGACGGCGAGATGGCGTGGTCGAGCCCGATCTTCGTGACGCGTCGATGACCGTGCGCGGAGCGCGGCGACCTCGGCGGAGCGAGCCGATGCGGCGGACGTGGCGGAAGTGGCCGATGCGATGGAGAGGGCGAGCGGCGCTGGCCTTGCCGATCGCCGTGCCGCTGTTGCTCGGGGTGGCGCCGTTGGTGGCGCGCTCGATCGCGGCGCTGGTCGCGCCGCTGGTCACGACGACGGTCGGTCGCTGGCAGGACGCCGGCGAGACGGACGACAGTGGTGTCTCGGGTGAGCAGCCACCGCCGCCTCCCGGCGCGCGGCCGCTGCTGCCGTTGGCACGGGATGGAGTGGTCGGTGCGCCCGAACGGCCGCGCGGTGCGCCACGGCTGATCGGTGGCGGCAATGCACCGCCGCAGCTCGTCTGCGTCGCGTGGGAGCCGGGCGCCGGTGATCGTCTCGAGCGGCGCGACGTCGGCGCCCCGAGCCGCGTCGCAACGGCTCGGGAGCGCGTCGCGACCCCGGATCCGGTCGAGATCATGCAGCCGGTGGGGGCGCGCGATGCCAGCGGGCGCGTCGTGCTGATCTGGACGCAGCTCGTGGACGGCGGCGCACAGCTCGTCACGACTCGTGCGGATCGTTCGGAAGCGGAGAGCTTCGCGACACCGCACGCGCTCACGAGCGGCCCGCTGCCGAGCTCCAACGCCGCCATCGCGCTGCACGCCGGTCGGCTCTGGATTGCATGGGAGAGCGAGGTGGCCGCGAGCGACCCGTCCGCGACGCCGCGCACGCCGCCCGCGACGCAGCGCGCGCTCTTGCTCGCGCCGCTCGAGGACGACGGGACTCTGGGCGAAGTCCGGCGCATCGGGATGGGCGCCCGCTCCGAACGCGACCCGGTGGTGGTGAGCAGCGGCAGCTCGCTCTGGATCGCATGGACGAGCTGCGATGGCAACGACCGCGAGATCGTGCTACGCGCGTTCGATCCGCACGCCGGCACGTTCGGCGCACCGATCGCGGTGAGTGCCGACCCCGTGGCCGACGATCTCCATCCGACGCTCGCCGCCGCGCCGAACGGCGACCTCTGGATCGCGTGGGATCGCATCGCGATCGCCCATCGCGGCACGCCGGCGCCGCAGGAGCTGCGCGTCCAGCCGCTCGCCGACGCGATTGACCTCTCCGTGCGGTGCGCGTGTGTGCGCGACGGACGGGTGCTCGTCACGCGGTCGAGCCACGCGAAGGTGCCCGATGGGATGGTGGCCGGCGCGCCGTTCCTGTCGATCGGTGGTGGGCTGCCGCGCATCGTGTGTGATGGCGCCGGCCGGCCGTGGATCGCCTATCGCTATCTGCACCAGTTCCAGACGGTGAACGGACCGGTGCTCTACGGCTTTCCGCTGCTCGTGCAGTCGCTCGGGGCCGATGGCTGGTCGGCGCCGCAGGAGCTCGCCGGCAGTGCGGGGATGCCCGAGGCCGCGGCACTGCTCGCAACCGCGGACGGCGTAGTCGTCGCCTGTCAGGCCGATCAGCGGCTCGATCGCACGTTCCGCGAGCGGCGGCGGCCCGCGGAAGCATTGGTGACGCCGCTTGCCGCGATGGGCGCGCACTTTTCGATGTGGTTAGGCCCGACCTCGATCGCCTTGGCACGCGTGGCGCTGCCCGCAAGTGGATCGGCGAGTGGAGCGACGAATGGCGTGGACGCCTCGCCGCCGCTGGTCGAGCGGCCGACGCCTCGGCCTGAATCACCACCTGGCGCATCTTCCGGCGCACCAACCGCTGCACCATCCGCTGCATCCACCAGTGCACCGTCGTTCGCGGTCGCTCCGGGCCGCTCGTCCGACCCGTACGTCACCGGCGCACGCCACTTCGAGATCGCGCGCGGCGACCAGCACTTCTCGGTCTTCTTCGGCGATCTGCATCGTCACTCGTCGATCTCGTGGTGCAGCCACGGCGCGGAGCCGGGCGCCGTCGATCGCTGGGTCGATGGCCGCGATGTCCACGCCTGCGACTTCATGGCGGTCACTGACCACTCGGCGGTGATCGAGCCATTCGCGTGGTGGCAGCTCGACAAGCTCGGCTGGCTGCACGCGGCGCCGCCCTTCGTGTCGCTGCTCGGCTACGAGTGGTCGACCCAGAGCTTCGGCCACGTCAACGTGATTCGCGCCGGTCGCATGGACCTGCCGGCGCGCGACGACGACAGCTACGCGGTGCTGCGCCGCCAGCTCACCCCGACGGAGTCGGTCGCGATCCCGCACCACTCGTCGTCCGGCCGCTTCCCGAACGACTTCGCCCTCTTCGACGACGATGCGGTCCGGTTGATCGAGGTCTACCAGGCGCGCCGCGGCAGCTTCGAGTTCGACGGCAGCTTCCTGCAGTCGAGCAAGGCGACGGTGAGCGGCGCCTTCGTGCAGGATGCGCTGAACCAGGGCCACCACTTCGGCTTCATCGCCAGCACCGACCACGGCTACGGCGCGTCGTACGCCTGCGTGGTCGCCGAGCGGCTCGATCGCGCGAGCCTCTTCGCGGCGCTGCGCGCGCGCCGGACCTACGGCGCGACCAGCAAAGGGCTCTTCATCGACCTGCGCGTCGCCGATGGCGCGAAAGGAGATGCGTTGATGGGAGAAGAGATCACGATGGTGGGGACGCCCAAGCTCCGGCTCGCCGCGCGCGGGACCGCGGAGCTGGCCGAGGTCGTGCTGTTCCGCAACGGCCAGCAGCTCTGGTCGAGCGGGCGGGCCGCGCTGCCGGTGAATCGCTTCGCACCGGTGAAGCTGCGGCTGCGGCTCGTCCCGCGTGGCCGGCCGGCGATCGCCGGGGCACGTGAGGAGCAGCTCGTGCTGCGCGCGTCCGCCGAATCACTCGCGATCACGGCGGTCGAGGAGTTGCGGCTGCGCGGCCGCAAAGAGGTGCCGCGCGTGGAGGTGAGCGAGCGCACGGCGACGCTCACCATCCCGGCAAGCTTCGCAGCGGCGCCCGAGCCGCAGGAGCTGGGGCTCGATCTGCATCTCGTCGGCGATGTTCCGATCACGTTCGAGCGGGCGGGCGAGCCGCCGGAGATCCATCCGCTGAGCGAGCTGATCCGCGCGCCGATCACGTTCGAGCTGGTGAATGGCACGCGAGTCACTGCATCCGTCGCGCTCGGCGATGCCGCCATCGATCTCGGTCACGGCCTCGGCACCCACGAGTTCCATGGCGAGTGGGACGACCCGGAGCTGCCCGCCGGCGCGACCTGGTACTACGCGCGGTTCATCCAGGTCGACGGTGCCATCTGCTGGTCGAGCCCGATCTTCGTCACGAAGCGGTAGGCGGGTCGCCCTGCTTGCGGCGGCGGCGGCGGGGCGGCTCGCGATTCCACAGAGAGTCCTGCATGCCGAGCAGGATCACCGTCAGCGCGAAGGCCCAGTCGCCGAGGTGATCGAGCCAGCCGCCCCAGCCGGTGACGAGTCCGTGAGTGCGCGCGAAGTCGCCGTCGGAGTAGTCGGTGAGGCCGAACCACGCGATGATCGCGCAGCGCCCGACC
>CAYRQC010000159.1:0-5421 GCA_964426265.1 uncultured Phycisphaerales bacterium
CCCGCCGGTCGGTGCCGCGGCGGCCTATCACCGCGTGCAAGCGGCCGAGATCTCGTCGAACACGACGATCAGCGTCGAGCGCACGCGGCGCGCGCGGCTCGAGGCGGAGGCGCAGGCCGAGGCGACCGATCGCCGCTATGCCGCGCAAGCGCAGGCGGGCGAGCAGATCGCGGCGGCCACCGCGGCCCGCTCGAAGTTCGATTCCGAGCAGACGAGCTTCGAGAGTGCCGGCACCGTGCTCGCGCTCGAGCGCTGGTTGCAGATGCTCGAGAAGACGCTGATCCGCAGCAAGTTCGACCTGATCGACCATCGTCTGAAGCTGGATCCAGGTCCGACGATCGACCTCCGGACCAATGCCCCGACCCTTCCCGCCGCGGGATACGAATGAACGCTCCGAATGAAGTTCCGATGCCCCTGCCGACGGCGCCAACCGCGTCCGGCGAATCCGCTGCGGTGCCGCGCTCACGGCGTGGTCGTCTGGCGGTGGCCGGACTCCTGGTCCTCTTCGCCGCGCTCGGCGCGACGACCGTGCCGGTGCGGCACGGTAGTGCGACCGTGATCACGCGCTTTGGCGACCCGCGCCGCGTGCTGGTCGAGCCGGGCTTGTCGCTGAAGCTCCCGGCCCCTTTCGAGCGCACCGTCGAAGTCGACCTCCGGCTGCGCACCACGTCGAGCGGGCTCCACGATGTCGGCACGAAAGAGGGGCTGCGCATCCTGGTGCAGGCGTACGCCGCGTGGCAGGTGCCGGCCGAGCCCGACAAGATCCGCCTCTTCCTGCGCGCGGTGCGCAACGAGCCGGCGGAGGCGGCGCGCCAACTGCGGACCTTCCTCGGCTCGGCGCTCGAAACGGCAACCAGCGGCTTCCGGCTCGAAGACCTCCTTTCGACCGATCCGAGCAAGTTGCGGCTCTCCGACTACGAGGCGCAGATCAAACAGCGGCTGGCGAAGCAGTTGCTCGAGGTCTACGGCGTCACCGTCCACCAGGTCGGCATCGAGCGGCTCACCTTGCCGACCGCGACGATCGACACGACGGTCGAACGGATGAAGGCGGAGCGCGGGACGGTGGCCGAGGAGGTGCAGCAGCGCGGGCGCACGGCGGCCGGCGAGATTCGCGCCGCGGCCGAGCGGGAGGCACGGTTGGTGCGGGCGACGGCGTCGACCGAGGCGGCGAAGATCGAGGCCGAGGCGCGGATCGCCGCCTCCAAGATCTACGGTGAGGCCTATCAAGCCGATCCGCAGCTTTACGAGTTCCTGCGCTCGCTCGACGTCCTCGACCAGATCGTGCACGACGGGACGCGACTGATCTTGAAGACCGACGCGGCGCCGTTCCGCGTGCTGATCGACGGACCGGAGAGCCTGCGCGCGATGCAGGACGCGAAGAAGGATGGCGAAACGAAGACCGGCGAGAAGAAGGACTGCGAGAAGTGAGCGACACGTCGGCGGCTCCTTCACCCACACCATCGCGCGCGCCGCGCGGCAGCGAAGGCGCGCTCTCGCAATCGATCGGGATCGCGTTTCGATTCCTGCAGCTCGGCGTGGTGGCGCTGGCGCTGGTCTGGCTCGCGTCGGGGATGAAGCAGGTCGATCCCGACATGCGTGCGGTGGTGCTGCGCTGTGGCAAGGCGGTGCGCGAGCAGGGCTCGGGATTGGTGATGGCGTGGCCGGAGCCGATCGAGAAGGTCGAGCTGGTGCCCGCCCCCGAGCGGCTCCTGACACTGCCGGTGAAGAGCCTGACGCTGAAGGAGTCGGCCGCCAACACCCTCTTTCCGGGACGGCTTCCCGGTTTCGATCCGCGGCGCGACGGCGGCCACCTGCTGACCGGTGACGAGGGTGTGGTCCACCTCGATGCGCAGGTCATCTATCGAGTGGTCGACGCGCGCGAGTGGCTGATCGGCCGCGCGGTGCTCGAGCCGGCGCTGGAGCGCCTCTTCTGCGCGGCGGCGGTCACGGCTTGCGCGGGTCGTACGCTCGACGGGGTGTTGGTCGCGCGGCCCGATCTGGTCGACCGCGGCGACGTCGAGCCCGGGCGACGCGATGCCGATGTGGCCGATCGCGAGCGGCTGCGCGCCGACCTGGTCGCGGGGATGAATGCGCGCCTCGACGAACTGGCGGCGGCGGGCGCGGCGCTCGGGGTCCGCGTCGAGCGAGTCGACGTCACCGCCCAGCTCCCGCCGCGCGTGGCGCCCGCGTTCCAGCAGGTCTTGAGCGCGCGCCAGAACGCGGAGCGCGATGTCGCCGAGGCGCGCACCGAGGCCACGCGCGTCGCGCAGATGGCGCAGACGGAGCGCTCGACCTTGCTTGCCGAGGCCGAGGCGCGCGCCGGTGAGATGGTGAGCGATGCCAACGTCAAGACGAGCGGGATCCTCGCGCTCGCCGCCGTCGATGATCCGAAGGAGCGACGCCTCTTGCTGGCGCGTCTCTGGCGCGAGCGGATCGAGGCGATCCTGAAGGACGCGCAGGACGTCACGGTGATCGACAGCGATGGCGCGCGGATCGTGCTGCCGGGGGCCAAGTGATGGCCGGCGCGCGCATGCAAGAGCTGGAGCGCGATCGCGGCCTCGATCACGACCACGCGCACGACCACACATCCGACGACTGCTGCAACCACAGTCACGGCCTCGGCCTCGGATCGTCGGAGCTGCTCGATGTGGGCGCGCGGAGGATCCTCGCGATCCGGCTGACGTTCGCGGTGGTGGCGGCGGGGCTGCTCGTCCTCGGCGTGCTGCTCCGCTGGCAGTGGCCCGACCAGTCGGACATCGCCGATCTCCTCTCAGCCGCGGCGGCGGCGCTGGTCGGGATCCCGACCTTCGTCGATGCGTGGAAGAGCTTGCGGCAGCCGAGCTTGCACGGGGTCACCGACCAACTGGTGGCGGCGGCGTTGCTCGCGGCATGGGCGTCGGGCGACCTTGCGAGCGCGGCACTCGTGCCGCTCGTGATGGTGATCGGGCATGTGCTGGAGGATCGGAGCCTGCTCGGCTCGCGCGAGGCGATCGCCGCGGTCGGGCGGCTGACCCGCGGTCGGGCGCGCCGGCTGCGGGCCGACGGCAGCGCGGAGGAGGTCGAGAGCGCGGCGCTGCGTCGCGGCGATCGCATCGAGCTGCGCGCCGGCGATCGTTCCCCCGCCGACGGCATCGTCCGCGCCGGCATGTCGAGCCTCGACACCGCGCCGATCACCGGTGAGTCGGTGCCGCTCGAGGTGGCGAGCGGCGACGCCGTCGATGCGGGCGTGATCAACCTCTCCGGCCGCCTCGAGATCGAGGTGACGCGCACCGGATCCCAGACGACGCTCGGGCGCGTGGTCGAGCTGATGCGCGACGCCGAGCGGAGCAAGCCGCCGATCACGCGGCTGCTCGAGAAGCACGCGCAGAGCTATCTCGTCTTGGTGCTGCTCGCGGCCGCCGCGACCTGGTTGCTCACCGGCAACGTCCGCTTCGCGCTCGCGGTGCTGGTCGCGTCGTGCCCATGCGCGCTGGTGCTGGCGGCGCCGGCGACCAGCATCGCGTCGCTCGCCGTCGCCGCGCGCCACGGCGTGCTGGTGCGCGGGACGGCCTTCCTCGAGGAGCTGGCCGAGGTCGACACGATCATCCTCGACAAGACCGGCACGGTGACGCTCGGCGAGCTCAAGCTCCAAGGCGTCGCGCCCGCCGCCGGCGAGAGCGAGCGCGAGGTGATCCGGCTCGCCGGCAGCCTCGGCGCCGCGAGCAGCCATCCGGTGAGCCACGCGCTCGCCGGCGCGGTGGCGGTCGCACAGCGGCGGCGAATCGAGGATGTCCAGGAAGTGGGTGGGAAGGGGCTCTACGGCCGCCTTGGCGAGAGCGACGGCGGTGGCGAGGTGGTGCTCGGCCGGCGCGAGCTGCTGATCGAGCGCGGCATCGACGTGCCGCTCGCGCCGCCGCACGACGGGCCGGTGGTGGGGGTCGCGCACGCCGGCCGTTTCCGCGGCTGGCTGCTGCTTGCCGATGAGCCGCGCGCCGAAGCGCGTCAGG
Organism: uncultured Phycisphaerales bacterium; assembly: GCA_964426265.1. Classification (GTDB taxonomy): domain Bacteria; phylum Planctomycetota; class B15-G4; order B15-G4; family SIAN01; genus SIAN01. The sequence goes on from CAYRQC010000159.1 coordinate 3,987, forward strand.
CGCTCGCCGATCTGCGGGAGATGGGCCTCACCCGCCAGATATTGGTGACCGGTGATCGCGCGAGCGTGGCAGAGACCATCGCCCGGCGCCTCGGCATCGACGAGGTCGTCGCCGAAGTGCTGCCCGAGCAGAAGCTCCTGCGCGTGCAGCAGGAGATCGGTGCCGGTCGCCGGCCGCTAGTCGTCGGCGACGGTGTGAACGACGCGCTTGCGCTCAAGGCCGGCGCGGTCGGCGTAGCGATGGGGGCGCGCGGCACCGACGTCGCGCTCGCTTCGAGCGACTTGGTCCTGATGACCAGCGACCTCCGGCGCCTCGGTACCTGCATCCGTCTCTCGCGCATGGCACGTCGCGCCATCGCGACCAACGTCGCCATCGGGCTCGGCTGGACGGTGCTCGTGCTGGCGCTGGCGGCGGTGGGCAAGGTCAACGCGCTGCTCGCGGCGTTGTTGCACAATGCCGGCACCCTCGCGGTGTTGGCGAACGCCGGCCGTCTGTTGCGTTTCGACGAGACCACGCCGTTGCCCGTCAGCGAGCCACCGACGGCGATCCCATTGAGGCAGCTTTCACGACACGAGGAGGAATCGCATGGCTGACGCGGTCGTCTGCAAGACGTGTGATCGGGGCGAGTTGATGCGCGTCAAGATCCGCAGGATGAATGGCGTCGTCGTCTTCATCGGTTTCATCCTCTTGATCCCCTCGTTCCTCGGAATCGGGATCGGAACGCTTGGCATGGTGGGCGGCGGCGTTGTGGCATCGCAGTCGAAAAAGACGCAGCCGGAGATCGAGAAGGAGCTCCGTGACGCGTCCGTCCCGGAGGAGATGATCACGCGGCTGCTCGCCGGGAGGCCGACACCCGCGGCGGAGCTCGAGGCTCTCACACCGCCCCAGGTGATGGCCGTGCAAAAGGCGCAGATGGCGGTGGTCAGCAAGGAGCTCGGATCGGTCGCGCTGTTCGGCGGAGCGGCGGTCATCATCGTCGTGTCGCTGGTCGGCGGCCTGCTTGGATGGCTGCTCATCAGCAAGAAGTGGGTCCTTCAATGCGCGAGCTGTCGTGCGGTCATCCCCGCATCGTGACACTGGCTCGGATTGGAGTCGTCGTGTGCTGCTCGGTCTTGGGCGGCTGCACGACGTGCCTGGTTTGGGAGTCACAGAGGGACGGCGAGCTGGTGTCGCTCCCAGACAACCGTCGATCGGGAGCGCCTCCGCCAAGGATCGAGGCCGAGTTCGCGAACGATGTGGTCGGCCTCGTGCTGACGCCGTTCGCACTCGTCGCTGACGTGCTCCTCTTCCCGGTGCAATTGATGGCCGGGTACCGCCCGTACGGTGAACGGCGGTGGTGAGGCGCACTGCGCCGATGGGCGCGTGGTGTTCTGGCGCGCTGTTTGTGAGGACGGGGTCTACCGCGATGGCCTTCAGCGATCGCCCGTCGCCCTCT
>CAYRQC010000160.1:0-4785 GCA_964426265.1 uncultured Phycisphaerales bacterium
GGAGGCCCAACCGGGCGCTCCGAGACCTTCGGCACGCGAGCGATCGGACCGACGGGAACCGGGGCCGATCCGCGGCACGGATCCGCGCTGATCACCTTGGTGGACACGAGAGAGCGAGGCAGACCGCATGGCCGTTCCGAAGAAGAAAACGTCGCGACATCGCAAGGGGAAGCGCCGTTCGCATCACCACCTCTCGATGCCGCCGATGGCAAGGTGCGGTCGCTGCGGTGCGGCGACGATGCCGCACGCGGTTTGCGACCGCTGCGGGTACTACGGCGTGCTCCAGGTCTTCGCGGACGCTGGCAGCGAGCCGGCGGCGAGCTGACCGACGCCCCGATCGGCTGATGACGCGCTGCATGGCGACGCGCTGCATCGCAAAGGCCCCGCGAGGGACGACGGCATGAAGATCGCCGTGGACGCCATGGGGGGCGATCACGCCCCGGAGGAGATCCTCCTCGGCGTCGAGCGCGCGTTCGACAAGGGATTCATCAGGCCCGAGGAGATCATCCTCGTCGGCATGCCTGATCGCATGGAGCCCTTCTTCGCCCAGGCGCCGCGGCTTCGGCAATGCGCCCTTCGAGCCGCCACCGAAGAGGTCGGAATGGGCGAGTCGCCCGTCCGGATTCTGCGCAAGCCGCACACTTCGATCATGCTCGCGATGGATGCGGTTCACAGCGGTGAGGCCGCCGCCTTCATCTCCGCGGGCAGTACCGGCGCTTGTGTCGCCTCGGCGTGGCGGGTGCTTGGCCCGCTGCCGAATGTCGATCGCCCGGGGATCGCCGTCACCTTCGAAGGGGCGATTGGACCCATCACGATCATCGATGTCGGGGCCAACATCCACGCGACTCCCGAGCACCTGTTCCAGTACGGCGTGATGGGTGAGCTCTTCAGCCGAAGTGTTCTCGGCGTCGCCTCACCGCGGGTGGCGCTGCTCAACATCGGCGAGGAAGAGGAGAAGGGCAACAAGCTGGTGAAGGGGACGCGCGAGCTCTTCGAGTCGGCGAAGTTCAGGTTTGTCGGCAACGTCGAGGGCAACGTCCTGCTCACGGGCAAGGCGGATGTCGTGGTCTGCGAGGGCTTCGTCGGCAACGTGGTACTCAAGGTGTTCGAGGGGGTCGGTCACTACTTCCATGACACCCTGAAGGGGCCGATGCAGGACGCGGCCGCGTTGAAATCACCGCTTGGATTGGCGGTCCGGACGATCACGCAGAAGCTCGACTACGCGGAGTACGGCGGTGCGCCGCTTCTCGGCGTGAACGGACTGGTGATGATCATGCACGGGCGCTCCGATCGGCGCGCCATGGCGAATGCCCTGCGCGTGTCGGCCCAGTTCGTCAAGGCGGACGTCAACGGGCAGATCAGGAGCGCGCTCGAGTCGAGCGGGGGCTCCGAGGCGTCCCGGAGCGCTCCGTGATGTCGACGATTCGCGTCGGCGTCCGTGGCACCGGCTCCTGTGTGCCCGCCCGCGTGCTCGCCAACGCCGATTTCGAGCAGATGGTCGACACCAGCGACGAGTGGATCACCAGTCGAACCGGAATCAAGGAGCGCCGCGTCGTCAGTGACGGCGAGTCGACCGCGACGCTCGCCGGCGAGGCAGCACGGCGCGCGCTCGAAGCGGCACGCCTCACGCCGGGCGATCTCGACATGATCGTCGTCGCGACCGTGACTCCCGACAACCAGTTCCCGTCCACCGCCTGCAAGGTCCAGGCGATGCTCGGCGCGACGCGGGCGGCCGCGTTCGATGTCGGCGCGGCCTGTTCCGGCTTCTTGTACGCGTTGACCGTCGGCCGCGCGCTGGTCACCTCAGGGGGTGCCCGCAACGTGCTGGTGATCGGCGCCGAGACGTTGTCACGCATCGTCGACTACAGCGAGCGCAGCTCCTGCATCCTGTTCGGCGACGGCGCAGGCGCGGTCGTCCTCTCGACCGAGTTCGAGCGCGGCGAAGTGCTGCCCACCAAGATCTACTCGGACGGCAGCGGCTACGAGATCATGTGGCTGCAGGCGGGCGGTTCGGCACAGCGGCTCACGCCCGAGGCGATTGCGGCCGGCCAGCACTTCCTCCGCATCCGTGGCCGCGAGGTCTACAAGTTCGCCGTGAACCGCTTCGTGGAGCTGGTCCAGGAGCAGATCGCGGCGAACCCCGATCTCGAGCTCGGCCTCGTGATCCCGCATCAGGTGAACCTGCGGATCATCGAGAGCGCGCAGGAGAAGCTCGGCATCCCGATGGAGCGCATCTACTGCAACATCGCGCGCTACGGGAACACCTCCGCGGCGTCGATCCCGATCGCGTTCGACGAGGCGGCGCGCTCGGGAGTCCTCGATGCCGCGCGCGGCAAGCTGGTCGTCTTCTGTGCCTTCGGCGCCGGGCTGACGTGGGGCTCGGGCGCGCTGCGCTGGTAGTGGCGAGCCAGGAGCACGATGACCATGCGCGCGATCCTCTTTCCCGGTCAGGGCGCCCAGCACGTCGGCATGGGCAGGAGCTTCCATGACGCCTCACCGGCCGCGCGCGCGTTGTTCGATCGCGCCGGTTCGGTCCTCGGGGTGCCGCTCGCGAAGCTCTGCTTCGAGGGGCCGGAGGCGGAGCTCGAGAAGACCGACCTCTGCCAGCCGGCGATCCTCACTTGCAGTGCGGCGATCGTGGCGGCGATGGAGGAGCGCGGAGCGCTGCGCCGCAGCGACTTCGCGTTTGCGGCCGGGCTCTCGCTCGGAGAGTACACGGCGCTTTGGTTCGCGGGGGCGCTCGAGTTCGAGGACGCGGTCCGCGTGGTGCGCGCGCGCGGCCAGGGCATGCAGCGCGCATCCGAGGCCGCGCCGAGCGGCATGCTCGCGTTGCTAGGCGCCAACGAAGAGCTGGCGAGCACCGTCTGCGCGAAGCGTGCCGAGGGAGAGGTCCTGCAGCCGGCCAACTTCCTCTGTCCGGGAAACATCGCGATCTCTGGCAGCAAGGCGGCGCTCGATCGGGTCGTGGCGAATGCGCGCGCCGACGGCGTCCGTCGCGCGATTCCGCTGAAAGTTGCCGGCGCGTTCCATTCGCCCTTGATGGAGCCGGGTCTGCCGATGCTCGAGGTGGCGCTGCGTGGCGTCAAGCTTGCGGCGCCGCGCATTCCGGTGCTCTCCAACGTGACCGCGCAACCGCACGACAGTGGCGCTGAAATCGTGGCGGGCCTGATGCGGCAGGTGACCTCGCCGGTGCTGTGGGAGCGCTCCATGCGCGAGCTGCTCGCACGCGGCGTGACGGAGTTCGTCGAGCCGGGACCGGGAGCGGTGCTCTCCGGCCTGCTCGCCAAGATCGACGCCGGCGCGCGCTGTCGCAACGTGCAGAAGATCGAGGATCTCGAGCGGGCGGCCGGGGCGGGTGGTCTCCCCGCCACGGGAGGCGCTCCATGACCGCGCCGCTCGCGGGCCGGGTGGCGTTGGTGACCGGAGGCTCGCGGGGCATCGGACGGGCGATCGCGATTCGACTTGCGGGCGACGGCGCCGACGTCGCGATCGTCGCCCGCTCGGACGAGGCGCTGGCAGCGACCGCGGCCGCCGTGGAAGCGCATGGGCGGCGCTGCTTCCGGCTCGCGGTCGACGTCTCCGACAGCGCCGCCGTGACCGAGTCGGTGAAGAAGGTCACGACGGAGGCGGGCCGCCTGGACATCCTGGTCAACAACGCCGGCATCACGCGCGATGGGCTGTTGATGCGCATGAGCGACGAAGACTGGGACGCGGTCATCGATGTCGACCTCAAGGGCGTCTTCCTGTTCTGCCGCGCCGCGGCGCGCCCGTTGGCGAAGAGCCCGGTGGGTCGCATCGTGAATGTCTCGTCGATCGTCGGCATGATCGGCAACGCGGGGCAGGCCAACTATGCGGCGGCGAAGGCGGGGTTGTTCGGCTTTACGCGTTCGCTTGCCAAGGAGCTGGCCGGACGCAAGGTCACGGCGAACGTCGTCTGCCCCGGCTTCGTCGAGACCGACATGACTGCGGGGCTGCCGGCGGGGATGAAGGAGCGCTCGCTCGGCCAGATCCCGCTCGGGAGATTCGGCAGCGGCGACGACATCGCGGCGATCGTGGCGTTCTTGTGCGGCGACGCGGCCAGCTATGTGACGGGGACCGTGATCCCGGTGGATGGCGGGCTGGCGATCGGCGGGTTCGGGGGTTGATTTGCCGGCGTGTGGCGGTGGCGTGCTGCTGTCCGTGCGCTTGCGAGATGGTTTCGAGTTATCATCCCGCCTCCTTGTGCCCGTCGGGCGAATCGCCCGCCACGGAGCCGAGGCCAGGCGAGACCAGTCGGAGGACCGAAGGGTGTCTCAGAGCATCGACGAGCGCGTGATCAACATCATTTGCGAGCAGATGGGAGCGAGCAAGGACAAGATCACGATGGCCACGTCCTTCGTGAACGACCTCGGCGCCGACTCACTCGACACCGTCGAACTCGTCATGGAGTTCGAGGACGAGTTCGACGTCAACATCCCGGATGACGACGCGGAGAAGATCCAGACCGTCGGGGACGCGATCAAGTACATCAAGGAGCGCGTGGAGTAGGCGCTCGGATGTCGAAACGTCGCGTTGTCATCACTGGCGTCGGTGCCGTCACGCCGCTCGGCGTAGGTGCCGAGATCACGTTCGAGAGGCTGCTGAAGGGCGATTCAGGCATCGCCGCGATCACGGCTTTCGACGCCACCCGTTTTGCCACACGGATCGCCGGCGAGTGTCGCGACTTCGAGGCTGAGAAGATCTTCCCGAAGGTCGAGAGCAAGAAGCTCGACCGCTTCACTCAGCTCGCCCTGACGGCGGCCAACG
>CAYRQC010000161.1:0-5190 GCA_964426265.1 uncultured Phycisphaerales bacterium
GGAGCCGTTCCCGCTGCCGCTCGCTCGCGGCGCGACGATCGAGTCGGGGCGGCCGCTCGAGGTGGCGCTCTTTCGCGGCGCCGCCGACGTCGCCGTCGGTCGCTACCGACTGGCCGCCGCACTCTTCGCCCCCGATGCCAACCCGCTGCTGGCGACCGGCTGCCTCTTCGCGGCGGCGCTCGACGTCGACGTCAGGGAATGACCCGACCCCCTCGTCGACGACTACGACGAGAGGGTCGAGTGGCGGGTCGCGGTACTGCCAGCTCTCGCGCTCAGTACCCGAGCACCAGCTCGAGCCCGGCGGAGAAGGCGATCCCCTGCGGCGCGAAGGCGTCGGCCTCGATCACCTGCAGGTCCCAGAGCGTGCCGGCGAGCGTGAGGTCATCGGGCAGATCCTCGATGAGCTGGATGCCGTCGGTGCTGATCACGAGGGGCTTGATCCACTCGGAGTCGACGAGCAGCGTGCCGCCCTTCCACGGAGTGGCGGCGCGTGCGTGGCCACCGTAGAGGAGACCGATCGTCTGCGCGCCGAGCGAGTTGCTGATGTCGAGGAAGACGGTCGTGCCGAGCTGCGGGTCGGCCGGCGTCGAGAGTGTGGGCGGGCCACTGAAGCCGCCGACGCCCGAGCCGTAGCTCGTCACCGAGGCGTCGACCGGGTCGAGCCAGCGCGCGTAGATGTCCTGCCAGCCGTTGGCATCGGTCCCGCCAAGAGTGGTTGCCCAGCTCCCGAACGCGACCCAACTGCCGTCGCCGGCGATGGCCGCCATCTGGTTCGAGTTGTTCGCCTCGGCGTCGTCGTTGCCGACGCTGATGCGCATCGTCGTCGCGGCGGCCACGTCGCGCACGAAGATGTCCTCGCGGCCGTTGGTGTCGCCGGGGACGAGGTCGGTAGAGCCCGACATGAACGCGATGCGATTGCCGTCGGCGGAGATCGATGCATGGGTGCCGCCCGTCGCCGCTTGGGTGCCGGCGGAGTCGACCGACACGCGCGTGGTGGTCCCCGCGGCGCGGTCCCAGGCGAAGACGTCGAAGTTGGTGTTGGTGTCGCCACTCACGAGGTTGGTCGCCAGGCTCTGGAAGACCACGACGTCGCCGTTGGCCGAGATCTGGGCTTCGTCGCTGCGATCATTGCCCGGCTTGCCGCTCGTCGAGAGGCTCACGCAGACGGTGGTGCCCGCGACGCGATCGCGGACGAAGACGTCCTCCTTCTTGTTGGTGTCGTTGGCGACGAAATTGGTCGCCTTGCTGATGAACGCGATCCACCGGCCGTTGCTCGACACCGTGGCGTAGTCGCTCCAGTCGTTGCCCTGGACTCCGTTCGAGTCGACGCTGACGAGCTCGATCGTTCCGGCGTCGCGGTCGACGAGGAAGAGGTCGGACTTCCCGTTGGCATCGCCGGTGACGAGGTTGGTCGCCTTGCTGGTGAAGACGACGTAGCGGCCGCTGCGCGAGAGGCTCGGGCTGGTGCTCGCACCGTTGGCCTGACCGCCGGTCGCCTTGACGCTGATGCGGGTGGTCGTCGCCGTCGTCCGATCGCGCAGGAAGACGTCGTCCTTGTTGTTCGTGTCGTTGGCGACCAGGTTCGACGCCAGCCCGTAGAAGGCGACATAGCGGCCATCGGCGGAGATCGACGCGCCGTAGCAGTAGGCGTTCGCCTCGTGGCCAGCCGAGTCGAGATTGGCGCGCTCGATCGTGCCCGTGACGAGGTCCTTGACGAAGATGTCGTGGTCGAAGTTGTTGTCGCCTGCGATGAGGTTGCGGGCGTCGGACTCGAAGGCGACGAAGTGGCCGAGGTCGGCGACCACCGGGTCGTAGCAGCTTCGGTCGGGCTCGATCCCGGACGGATCGATGCTCACGCGCCGCGTGTACTGGCCGTTCGCGCCAGGAGCGAGCAGGGCCAACAAGAGCAGGCTCGGGAAGGCGATGCGCATGACGTTGCTCCTTGGGAGTCACCGAGCCACCCGCGGCCAAGAATGGCCAGCGGTGGACTCGAGTGTCTATCCGGAGCGGAATCGCGATCCCGTCGTTACGCGGGTTGGGGTGCCCTACGGCCCGGAGAGCGGAGCCAGCCCCGACGCCTCGTCGATGACGACGACCGCGTCGAGCGGCAGATCGGTGAAGCGCTGCGTCTTGCAGCCCTTCGGCCACCGTACCTCGAGCGCGACGATGCGGCTCGCCTTCCCGAGCCCGAGCTCCAACTGGAGGCTGTTGCCGCCGAAGCTCGAGTTGCCGCCGGCGAAGGCGACTACGTTGCGCGTGCCGCCGTTCTCCTCGATCGTCGCAGTGACGCGCGCACCGACACCGAAGCGGTTGTTCTCGTGGCCGACCAGGCGCACGGTGAGCCAGTGATTGCCGTGGCCGGGGTTCTCGAAAAGGACGTCGGCAAACGAGTCGTCGACGTACGCACCGCCCACCTGCATGAAGAGGTCCTGGTCGCCGTCGCCATCGAGATCGCCGAACGAGACACCGTGCCCCTTCTGGAGGTGACCAGTGTCGGTCGAGGCGGTGACGTCCTCGAAACGGCGGCCGCCGTCATTGTGGAGCAGCACATTCGGCCAGAGCGAGGAGAGATCGGGATCGCCGGTCGCGAGGTAGAGATCGGGCCAGCCATCCTCGTCGATGTCGCCGAAGTTGCAGCCCATCGGATAGACGGTGCGGTCGAGATGGAGCTCCACCGTCGCGTCGCGGAGCCGACCGCCTTCGTTGTGGAAGAGCCGCATCGAGTCGTAGCCGCTCGTGCGGTTCTTTAATAGGCGCCGATCATCTCGGAGCGCGGGTGCTGGTCGTAGTTGGCGACCCAGAGATCCTGGCGGCCGTCGTTGTCGTAGTCGAACCACCAGCAGGCGAAGCTGTCGTAGGGGGCCGCCACGCCCTGCTCGAACGTCACGTCGGTGAAGTGGCAGCCGCCGTCGTTGTGGTAGAGGCGGTTCCATCCGCGCATGTTCGATACGTAGAGATCAGCGAGGCCGTCGCCGTCGTAGTCGCCGAACGCCGCGCCCTTGCAGAAGCGGTTGTTCTGCACGCCGGCGAGCTCGGTGACCTCCTCGAAGGTGGTGTCGCCGCGGTTGCGAAACAACCGACACGGGAACTTGGGCCCGTTGGCGCTGCTGCTGCTCTCGTAGCCGAGGAAGAGGTCGAGATCGCCGTCGAGGTCGATGTCGGCGGTGACCGCGACCTGGCTCGGCGCGGAGATCTCGATCCCCGCCTCCTGCGTCCGATCGAGGAAGGTGCCATCCGGCTGCTGGATCAGCAACGAGTTGGGAATCTGGCCTTCCACGGTCAGCCAGGCGCCGCGCTGCACGAGCAGGTCGAGACGGCCGTCGTTGTTGGCGTCGAAGTGGAGGAAATAGAGCCCGCCAAGCTGGCCGGCGAAACCGACGGCCGCGCTGACGTCCACGAACGTGTGGTCCGCCTTCTGGCGGAACATCCGCAGCGGTTGGCGAGGGTCGATCGACGAGGTCACGAGGTCGAGCCGCCCGTCGCCGTCGAAGTCGTCGAGGCAGGAGCCCCCCGAGCGCGTGAAGAAGTTGAGCCCGAGCTGCGGGGCGATGTCGCGCATGCGCGGGAGCTCGCGCTCCGACGCGAAGGCGCTCGCCGGGATGCGCCACTCCTGCGGTACGCCGTCCGGCCAGCTCCCGAGTGTCATGTGCGCGAGGTTGAGGAGCCACATCGAGCCGTAGTCGTCGGGAGTGGACTTCAGGAGCTGCTCGAGGATCTGCGCGGCCTGCTCGCTGCCGTTGCGATCGCGATGGATCGCGCCATCGCGCAGCGGGAAGAGGCAGCTGTCCTGGTTGTGGTTGGCGACGCAGTTCTTCCGCTCGCCGATCCGCAGGCAGGCGATCGCCATCCGCTTCCAGATGATGAGCGACGCTGCGGAGTCGCGGTTGGCGTTCGCGAGCTCGGCGCAGTGCTGATAGTCGGTGAGCGCCTTTTCGAGCTGCCCTTCCCAAACGCGCGCGTCGGCGAGATCGAGGGTCGCCTGGTAGAGCTGCGGCTTGGGAGCGTCGGCGCCCAGCCGGTCGATCCGTTTCTCGGCGCGCTTGATGAAGCTGCGGCCGAGGAACGGCGCGGTGCTCGCCTCGATGCGATCGGCCTGGGCGCGCAGCTCCATCGACTTGCGATCCATCGGCAACGGGCCGTCCAGCGGTGGCGGCGGTTCGTGGCAGTTTGCGGGGTCGGTGGGAGGCGCCTGCGGCGGGGTCGCCTGCGGGGCCGCAAGCAACGCGCATGCAATCAGGGCCGGCTGAAGGTGGAAGAGCATGCGGAGGGCTTTCGGGAGGAGGTGATGCGATCCAAAAAGCGTTCAGGCCCGGTTTTCAGCGGGTGAGCAGCTTCTTCACGGTGTCGGGCGAAGCGGCCAGGCGCAGGCCGAGCAGCCCCGCCGCTTTGGTCACCCACGGCATGTTCCACGGCTCTGCGTCGGTGGTGAGCTCGGCGCGGTCGCCGGTCTCGTGGTAGACGCGCGAGTAGTCGACGCGGACCTTGTGGCGATCGCCCTTCCAGCCGGGTGAGTCGAAGCCGGGCGTGGCGGCCGGCTCCTCGGCCGAGCCGAACGCGGCAGAGAACAGCGTGATCGCCGGCAGATCACCCTTGGCACCGCCGCGCTGCCAGCCGGGCGAGAAGACATAGGAGTCGGTGCCACCGAGCGCGGCGTTGCTGGTGTACTCGCTCCAGAAACCGTCGTCGCCCGCGTAGTCGCCCGCCATCGCGAGGCCGAGCCGGACCAGTGGCTCGTTCAGCTTCAAGTTGTCGGGCTCGAAGTAGATGCAGTCGCGCTCGGCGCCGGTACCGGCCTGGTCGAAGTTGATGACGGCGAGATAGCGCGCGGCGCTGCCATCGGCGCGGATGCGATCGAGCCAGGCGCGGCTCGAATGGATCTCGCTGCCCCAGACGATGAAGCGCAGTGTGATCGGCAGCGCCATGCCATCGTCGCGCGCGAGCTTGGCGAACACCGCGGCCAGCTCGTGGACGACGGCATCACCGGATGCGTTGTCGTCAGCGCCCGGCCCGCCGGAGTCGGAGTCGCCGTGCGCGCAGAACATCAGCACGGGAGCGTCGGCGGTTGTACCGGCTATGTTGGCGGAGATGGTGAGCGGCTTGCCCGGTGCGTCGAAGACCTTGGCCGCGATCGCGAGGCGCAGGATTCCTTCCGCCTGTCGTTCGCGCAGCCAGCGCGCCTCGCATTTCGAC
>CAYRQC010000162.1:0-5332 GCA_964426265.1 uncultured Phycisphaerales bacterium
CACCACCAACGCGAAGCCAAGCAGCAGTGCGCCCGCACTCGCCAAAGAGAGGAGAGCGCTGCATGGTGCACGATTCGTTGCGGGCGACGGCGCTGGAGTCGCCGGCAAGAGCCACGCGCAGCCGGCCGAAAGCAACAGCACGAATGGCGCGACGGCGAGATCGCTGCAGAAGAAGGCGACGAGCGGCGGATGGGTCTCGGTGAGGATCCCGTCGCGGTCGGCGACCAGGGCGACCAGCAGTGCGTGGCGCACGACAAGGAGTGCGCTCGTCGCCGTCACGATCGCGGCCGCTCGACGCCACGCTCCGCGACCTCCGAGCAGCAGGACCGCGAGCAATCCCGCCGCCCCCACCAGTACGATCGGCCGTATGGCCAACTGGTCGAACGAGGGCGCGAAGCCGATGAGCCCCTCGTGCGTCTCGATTTGCACCACACCGTCGACAGCGAGCGCCCCGATTCCCGTGCAACGCAGCAGCGCCGCGATCGGGGCGGCGAGCGCCGCGATCACCGGCGCGCGCACCTCCATGGCGCAAAGCCACAGATCGACCGCCGGCAGCCACGCCACCAGCGCAATGCCAAGCCACACCCCGACCGCGCGCTCCGTCGCCGCCGCAATCGAGACAACCCATGCAGCGGCGGCGGCAGTCACCAGCCACGCCGCCTTCATCCCACCCGGTGTGTAGTCACCGCTCGCCCGCACGATCGCGAGGGCGAACAGGGCGAGCGCGGCGGCCCACGCCGCGCGCTCAAGGCTTGCGCGGTGACTTGAAGGCATCTTGGAGCGACTCCGGATCGGCACCCAGGAACTGCTTGACGAAGTGGTAGAGCAAAAGCGCGTTGCCCTCGAACACGCCGGCGGTGTCGCTTTCGAGGTTGCGGCTCGAGAAGAAGCGCGTGTCGCCGATCAGCAGCAGGCCTCCCTTGCCGACCGGCCGCCACGCCGCCGCGACCGTTCCCGCCTGCGCCACCACAGGCAGCAACGTGCCAAGCGGCGGTGCAGACAGCTCTCCCGCGCGGTCGAGGATCGCCCACGCATCGACCAGGCGCGGCACCTTGGGATCGCGGGTCTCGCCGTGCAGCTCGGGAAACGTGCCGAGCGGCTGGTCCCCCAACGCGAGCCTGCAACGCTCGAGCAGTGGCATCGCCGGCGCGGCATCGGGAGCTCCCACTGCCAACAGGACGGCGCCGCCGCCTTCCATGTAGTGGAACAGCGCGTCGGCCTCGTGCTCGCTGAAGGGACGCGCGGGCGCCACGAACGCGACGGCGCGCACGTCGGGCGAGCGCTCGACGTCGACCTCCGTGTAGAGCGGCAGGAAGCCGGCCCGTGCCATGAACAGCGGAAGCGGGAAGATCGCGTTGCGCTCCTCCTCACCGAGCGAAGTGCGCGGCGCGTGGGCGACATCAACGAGAACGTGCTGGCGACCCGGAGCGAAACCGCCGGTCGCCGAACCAGTTGGAAGGAGCGCGAGCAGCAGCGGCAGCAGTACGAGCGGCGCCGTCTCGCGCCGCCCTGCCGCCGCGACTGTGGCGACGGCAGCCGCCAGCAGCAACGCTCCCGTGACGTCGCGCACCCACCCCTGATCACGCCACGTCGCAGGCTGCGCCAGCCAACGGAACAGTGGCCGCAAGTGCGGCACGAACGTGCGCGCCAGCGCCGAGTTCTGGAACGCCGACGTGTCGCCATAGACCACGACCTTGCCGTGCCCGAGCGACCGCGCCGCCACCAGATCGAGGTCGCCGAGCCGCTCCCGCGGCTCGAAGCGATAGTTGCCGAGAAACGAGCCCATCTGGTTCTCGCGGATCCCGTCATCCGAGAAGGCGAAGGCCGCGCTCGCGAGTGGCCGCGCGTCGCCGCTGAGCGCCAGCGAGGCGCCGATCGCGTGGCTGAACCCGTGGCCGGCGACGATCGCCTCGAACGGCCCGGGCACCGGCTCCATGCAGCCGTACCAGCTCGTGCGCACGTGCTGCGCCGAATCGAAGCGGAACTCGATGCCCCACGGTGCGAGCAACGTCTCGAATCCCGCCGCGAGCCCGAAGACGTCCGTGTGGTCGCCGAGCACCAGCAGCGAACCGCCCGCACGCACGAAGCTCTCCACGACCGCGCGCTCCGGCTCGCTGTAGTGATGGGGGTTGTTGATGAGGAGCAGCACGTCGCTGTGCGCGAGCTCGTCCGCGGTCGGCACCGCTCCGGTTGTCACCTCGAACTGGAAGCCGGCGGCGCGCAGGTGGAGCGGCAGCAGACCGAACATGCCGCCTTCAAATGCACCAAACGCGCCGAAGCGCGGTCGTTCCCAATCGAGCCCGCCTTCATTCACGACGAGGACGCGACCGGCCACTCCATCCGCCGCTGCTCCGGTCGCCGGTTCGGTCGCCGCGACGGTCGCCACGGGTCGCGAGAGCAGGACCGCCAGCAGCACGGCACCCGTCGGAACGAGCGCGGCCAGTCGTGCTCTCCAACGCGAACGAGGAAGCGCCGGCGCCGACCCGCCCGCGCCCGCCGCCGAAGCGAGAGCCGACTGCGGCAAGCGGTGCGCAAGCAGGCTCGCCAGCGCCAGCACGCCGACCGCGAGCACGCACGGCGCCAGGAACGGTTCATTCTGGGTGGTCCGCAAGTGACGCTGGACGAACGCGACGCCGCCACACCACACCAACAGGAGTGCAGAGCCACGCACCGCTGCACCGCGACCCGTGCGCGCCGAGCCGAGCACAACGAAGAGCGCGAGGATCAAGGTGTGGAGCGCGGCGGCAGACACCCCAAGCTCCGGCGGGCCCGAGAGCCGCGTCACCGCCCGCAGCGTCGCGTCGAGACCGCGTGCGAGCGGCGCCGCGTAGAGGAGGCCGAGACGCACCAGCGCGAACCCCAGCAGCGCCCGGCCCAGTCGCGGCAGTGGCAGCGCGACCAACCCCGCGAATGCCACGAGAGCGAGCGAGTCGGGCACCCACGCAACGAGCGGTGCAAGGAACAGCGCGAGCAGCGCGCCCCCGCGCGACGTCGCTGCCCGATCCGAAGTCGCGGCCCGATCGAGAAGACCCCGAGTCGCCGCCGCCACGACTCCGAGCACACCGATTGCATCCGCCGTCACCGACCCCAGCGGGAAAAGACGCGCCGCCGCAGCAGCAGCGAGCAGGATCGGAAACGTGACGAGCGCGTCGAGCCAACGCATCATCCGCTCCCGATCGTCACATCAACGTGTGGTGTCTCGACGGTCACTTCGACCGTCCGCTCACTGGGCGGCGCCTCGGCACGCAACACGTAGCGACCGGCCGGCACGTTCAGGAAGTGGAGCTCACCACTCGCGTCCACCTCGTCCGCGGCGAGCTCTACGCCGTCTTCCGCCCGCTCGAGCCGCAGGTGCGACGCCGGCGCCGCTTGCGCGTGCACTTCGCCCACGTTCCAAGTGAGGTCGACTCGATTACCCACGCCGGCGAGCACGAACGGCTTCAGATCGCGCACAGTGCAGCCGCTCTCCCGGTGGCGGGCAAAGAGCGCGCCTTGCGTGCCGGCTGCGAGATCGACGACTCTCCAGAAGCCGTGCTCGTCCGTCTCGACCCGCCGCGGGCGCGCGTCATCACCAAACGGTTGCACCAGCACTTCGGCATCGGTGACCGGCGCGCCTTCCGTCGTAAGAACGAAGCCGTCACGCGCGATCGCCTCGCCGCCACGCAGATCGAGTGCGTTGAAGCGCACCTCGCGACCGGCGCCGTGGATGAAGCCGTGCGGGAGCGAGCGGATGCCACCAAGAGTGATCGCCGAAGCGACGCAGGGTCCCGGCAGTGCGGCGGTGTACTGCACTTCGCTCGCGAGATCGGACATGAGCACGAGCGTCCCGGCACCACCGCTGATCTCCAGCAGCTCACCAGGCCGATCGGTGAAGAGCCGGGAAACGGGCGGCGCACCGGCAACGTCGAGCGCGGGCCGTTCGCCGGCGGCGACCACCAGCTCGATTCCGTAGGGGAAAAGCCGGTAGCTGCCCGCGGGCGCGTTCCGCAGCACCTCTCCAACCGCCGCGCGCGCCACCACGAGATCACTCCAGGTCACGCAAGAGGCCGGCGACAACGGATCGAGATAGAGATCAGCAAAGGCCGCCGGCACCAGCTCGAGCGCCGCGCCGATCGGTGCACCCGACACGCGGATCTCGGCGGGCGCGGTGAGCTCGAGGCGCCCGTGCGGCCCGGGATGCTCCACCACTGCCAATCCCACAAGCTCGCCGAAGCTCGCGCGCACGATCCAACTGCCGTGCGGAACGTCGGCGAGCCGCACGCTCCCTCCAGTGGCCGTGACCCGGTGGCGCGTCGCCGGCGTCCCGGTCGCGCGCGGTCGCTGCAATGTGAGCTCGAACTCCGTGTCCGGTGCACGCCCGTCCGCTCCGACCACCTCGATCTCGAGCGGCGCAACCGGCTCCAGCGGGACACTCCCGTCGGCATCGAGCTTCGACACCGGCACGCGGTGCCAGATCGAGCTCGCGTCGCGCCGCACGAGCAGCAGGTCACTGTCGATGAGCGCGAGTTCGAGGTCACCTGCGGCCGTTGCGGTGGCGGCCGGCGGTTCGAGCTCGAAACGCTCGGGAACTACGCGCACCTCCGCACCCGTCAGCGGGCAAGCCGACCCATCGCGCAAGACCAGACGACGTGGCACGCGTTCGATCCCACGCACGTCGGCCCAGGTGTTCGGTAGCCCCGGAAAGCAGAGCTCGAGCTGGTGGCTTGCGCAGAACGTTCCAGCGCGTGCGAGCAGGAGTTTGCTTCCGTAGGCAGTTCCGCGCACCGACCAGTGGCCATCAGCGCCGCTGGTTGCCGTGGACTCGACCGGCAGTTGGCCGCGCAGCAGCGCGTCGAACGAAAGCGCACCGGCTCGGAGTGCGCAGAGCAGCGGTGCAACGGCGACGACCGCGATCGCGGCATCGGCGACGCCGCGGCCTTGCGCGTCGAGCACGCTGCCGCCGAGCTGATCGAACCGTTCACGAACGAAGGCGGTCTCGTCGGTGGCCCGCGCTGTGGCGATACACGACTGCCATGCCGCACGTGCACGGTCGTCGTCGTGCGGCGTGCGCGTCGCTGGCCACAGCGCACCCATCACGCAGGCCACGAGCAACCACGGCGCCACCAGGACCACCATGGTGGCGAGGTGCGTTTTTCCCGAAGACCGATCGGAGCATGGCACCGAGGTTCCCCGCGCACAGCAGTCCCTGGCCGGCTCGCAATCCGCGAGGATCGTAGCCCTGCATCTACAACGCAAACAGTGCTGGTGGCGTTACGAGCGGTGTAGGAAACCGGCAGGCACGCTGGCGCAAGAGGCGCCACCGCGACAGCTCGGCACGTGGCCGCGCCGCGCC
>CAYRQC010000163.1:0-5656 GCA_964426265.1 uncultured Phycisphaerales bacterium
CTTCCAGGCGCTGCAAGAGCTCTCCCGCGACGACACGGGGGTCTATGTACTTGCGCGTGACAAGACACTGCTGCGCGACGTGGTGCTGAAGCTGCAGCCGGAACGGGCGATCCGGGCGTCACACGTCGCATCGCAATATGCGCTCGACGTCACCGACCGCAACTTCATGCTGCGCGAGGCACGCGCGCTGGCGCGCGTGCAGCACCCGAACATCGAGCGGCTGCTCGACGTGATCGAGACTCTGCGCGGTCCGCTTCTGGTGATGGAGCCGTTGAGCGGGGAGTCGCTGGCGGATCGCCTCGCGCGGGACGGCCGGCTGGAAACGCGCCTCGTCTGTGGCATCGCGCTGCAGGTGCTGAGCGCGCTCGAAGCGGCGCATGCCGCGGGTGTGCTCCATCGCGGCATCGGCGTCGACCAGATCCGCTTGTGCGCGGATACAAGTGTTCGGCTGACGGGTTTCACGTTCGCGAAGCTTGGCACCGTCAGCGCGTTCGGCAACTCGGGCCCCGGCAGTGTCTCGGGCACGACGTTGTCCTTCGCCCAGGTCGCCGGCGAGGAGTTCCGGCGCGGACCTGCACCACCGCACCCGGCACCCGAGCAGATCAAGGGCGAGAAGGCCGATGTGCGCGCCGATCTCTTCGGCTTGGGCTGGGTGCTCTACGAGTGCCTGACCGGAGAGCCGCCCTATTCGCTCGACGTCGGCGTCGACCAATGGCACGCGCCCAAGGAACCGCGCAGCCTCGCACCGGAGACGCCCAAGGAGCTCTCGATTGCGGTCATGCGCTGTCTCGCGATCAACCCGGTGAAGCGTTTCGTGAGCGCCACCGAGCTAAAGACGGCGATCGCCGCGATCGCGGACGCGACGAAGAGCGCGGCGAAGAGCGCGGCGACTCCGTCCGCGCCGGCGCTCGCCCCTCGGTCCGCTCGCGCGACCCGCAAGCCGCTGCTCGTCTCGGCTCTGTTGCTGATCACGCTGGTCGCCGGCTACTTCGGCTGGCAGGCGCTACCGGGCCGCGATGGTGCGACAAGCGGAACGACGATTGGAACACAGTCGCGCGGGCTCGAGCAGCGCGGGATCGCGGGCGTCCGTGCTTCACAGGACAAGCAGCTCAACGGTCAGCCCTACGCCTCCCTGCACGCCGTCATCATCGGCATCGACCAGTACTTGCACTGGCCGCGGCTCTCCTACGCCGTCGCCGATGCGCACGCCATCAAGCAGGTGTTGATCGACCAGTTCGGTTTCCCGGCCGAGAACGTGCGCGAGCTCCTCGACGAGCAAGCCACCCGCGACGAGATCCGTCACGTGCTTGGCGGCGAGCTCAAGATCCGCACGAAGAAGCATGACGGTGTCTTCATCTTCTTCGCAGGCCACGGCCAGACCGAAGACCTGCCCGGCGGCGGGCAGACCGGCTACCTCGTTCCGGTCGGTGGCCTCATCGAGGAGGAGCGCAACCAGGAGACCTTGATCCCGATGTCGGAGATCGAGGCGTACGCCCGCAAGATCCCGGCGAAGCACGTCTTCTTCGCGATCGACGCCTGCTTCAGCGGCCTCGCGACCGCCTCCCGCGGCATGGCCGACGACGATCGCGAGTACATCGGCTTCCTCGCGCGCGAGCCGGCGCGTCTCGTGCTGACGGCGGGCGGCAAGGATCAGCAGGTGGGCGAGACGGCGGAGCTCGGCCACAGCTTCTTCACCAACCGCTTCCTGCACGGCCTCGAGAACGAGAGCGCCGACGTCGACCGCAACGGCGTCATCACCGCCGGCGAGATCGCCGCCTACGTGCAGACCAACGTTCCCAAGGACACCTTCAAGCTCAAGGTGCCGCAGGTGCCGCAGTACGCGTCGCTCACCAACGACGAGGGGCAGTTCATGTTCCTCACGGCGCGGGTGCGCGCGGAATTGAAGTAAGGGCAGACGGATCTGCCGTCGCCAGCGCGCCGTGAATGCGCCCGGTACACAATCATCAGTACCCAACCACCAGCTTGATCCCCGCCGTGAATGACACTCCCTTTGCCGCACCGGCGTCGATCACGAGCGCCTGGCCGTAGACCTCGACACCGCAGAGTGCCGGGTCGTCCGCGATGTCGACGTCGATCATGGTGACGCCCGGATCGATCGACAGGAAAAGCGAGTAGGTCGGAAGCAGGAGAAAGGTGCCGCCCCGGTTGCTCGGGATCGAGACCGGCAGGTCGCCGACCAGCACGAGCGCGACCGTGACGGACGGTGACGAGTTCGAAAGATCGGCGAAGGTCGACGTGCCGATCACCGGATCGGCTTCCATCGTCAATGTCGGCTCGCCGAGCGTCCCCGGGAAGCCGGCACCGTAGTTCCTCCAGCTCGCCGACGACGAGAGGCAGAACTTGAAGTCGTCCCACGCGATACCGCCCGCATCCGAGATCGCGACGATCTCGATCCGGGTGACGTCGTGAAACGAGGTGAGATCGACGCGCACCGGGACTCCGGCGTTGCCGTTCCCGGTGACGGAGACGGCGCCGGTGAGGACGCCATCCTCGAAGACGTTGACCGTCGCCACGGTCCCGGTGCCGGAGATCGACGTCCCGCGGAACGTGAGCGACGCGACCGGGCATCGGAAGTCGACATCGGTGTCGTGCATGCAGTCGACTGCGCCACCGACGGGCCCGGTGCAGAGGGCGTTCGGCGGCGACGCGGCCGAGCTCCGGGCGACCGCCCGATTCTCGAAGCCGGTCGTCGATGAAAACGTGGCCTCCGGGAACTGGGTGGTAACCGGGGTCCTGTTCGCCAGCAGATCGAATCCGATCATGATCGGGTCGCGGACGACGACGGACACGCCGTCCGACGCAATGCCGTTGGCGATCACCTCGAGCTTTGCCTCACCGGTGGCGGCGGTCGCGGGCACGACGAAGTGGGTCGACACCGGCGTGCTCCCGGTCGCGACGGCCATTGTGCTCGGGTCAAAGGAGCGGCAGTAGATCGTGTTGCCCGTTGCCGGGTAGATGAGGCGTACGATCGGATAGTTCGTGGCGACCCCACCTCCGTCGCCGTAGCTGCATGCCTGCGTCCGGCCATTCAACTGCGTGCCGGTGAGGATGTAGGTCTCGCCCGGAATGAGGTCGGTCGCGACCGCGCTGATCGTTGGCCGCCACGCAGGGTCGGGATCGCCATTGGGCGAGTAGAGGTAGACGGTTCCGGCCGCATACAGGATCTCGCCGGACGGAAGCAGAAGCAGGCGACCGGCGTAGGCTGGCACGTTGTTGTTGGCCGGATCGGAGACGCGGTTGAAGCTGGCGCCGTCGTACTCGAAGAAGTAGGTCGGCGCCAGGAAGCCGACCCCGAGTGCGCAGAGCACGTTGCCCCCGGGCAGAATGCAGGCCGGCGCGTCCTTCGCGCTGACCACCTTCGTGCCGACGGGCGGCGGGTCGCCGCCCTGCACCCAGGTGCCGACCCCGCCTGGCACGGCCGCGGCGCTGTAGTGCGCCGAATGGGGTGTGGCGCCGACGAAGACGGCGCGGCCGTCGTTCATCAGCAACCCGGGGCCGATCTCGTACGACGCATCGACCAGGTCGACCGGCAGGTTGCCGAGCGCGACCCACGTGTCGGTCGCTGGATCGTAGAGCTGGGAGCCGGGGTGGCCGATGCAGTCGGCGCTCACCACCGTCCCGTCTGCGAGCAGCACCCAGCTCTCCCCGAGGCTGCGCGAGTTCTGCTTGCTTGCAGCCGCGCTCCAGCTTGCCGTCGCGGGATCCCAGATCGCCGTTCGCGCGTCGAATTGGTTGCCGATCATGAAGCGCCCGTCGGCGAGCACGACCGACGGCACGGCGCCGATGGTGGACCACCCGGCCGGCGACGTGATCGTCGTCCACTGGTTCGTGACGGGATCGTAGGTCTCGACCTTGTTGCTGCCGCCACTGGTGCTGTACGCGCCGCCCGCGACGATGACGCGCCCATCGGCGAGCACGCCCGACGCGAAGTACTGGCGGTCGTACCTCGAGTCGGCGGCCGCCGACCAGGCGCCGTCCAAGTAGCTTCCGTCTGCCGCCGGCGTCAGGATCCACCAGTGGTCGCTGGCCTCTTCATTCATCAGCACGCGGCCATCCATCAACAGGAACATCGTGCTCGCCTTGCCGACCGGCTGAGTGCGCAGCTTGTTCCAGCCGTTCGCGTATGCGGCCGGGGAGAGCGCAAAGCAGCAGATCAGTGTGAGAGCGAGGGGGTGACGGATCATGGGCAGGTTCCTTCGGGTCGCGCGGAGTGAGAAGGCGGGCGAAGGGGATCGCCGGGCAGCAGTCCCGGCAAGTGCGGCGAAATCTACGCTCGTTCGGCAAGACCGGCCAGTCACGATCACCAACCCGTGCTACGAGCAGCTCCTGAACCCCGCCCAGACATCGCGGCGATCGGGCGTGTAGAAGTTCCGCCACGCGTTGTGGATCAGCCGCGGCTGGGTGACGAGGCAGCCGCCACGCAGCACCTTGTGCCATCCGAACCACGGCTGCGAGTAGTCGGTGTAGGGATCGGGCGAGAAACCGGGATACGGCTCGAAGTCACTCGCCGTCCATTCCCACACGTTGCCGAGCATCTGCCGGCAACCGAATGCACTGTCACCGGCCGGCAACGCGCCGACGTCGAGCGTGTCGAGCGAGCGGGCGCCGAGATGAGCGCGACGCGGCGTCGGTGGATCATCGCCCCATGGGTAGAGCCGCCGTTCGCTCGCGAGCTGGCCGGAATCGGTGAGTGTGCCGCTCGCCGCGGCCTCCCACTCCGCTTCGGTGGGGAGCCGCCGACCGCGCCAGCGACACCACGCGTCGGCTTCGAACCAGCTCACGTGGAGCACCGGCCGATGCTCTTCGAGCGCGACCCAGCGATCGAAGCTGCGGCGCTGCCAACAACCGCTTGGCTCGCGGCGCCAGTAGACGGGATGGTCGGCGCGCTGCTCGGTGCGCCACGCCCAGCCATCGCGGCTCCAGTGCTCTTTCTGCCGGTAGCCGCCCGCCTCGACGAACTCGGCGAACTCGGCCTGGGTGACGGCGGCGCGCGCGATCCGGAACGGCGCGACGTTCACCACGTGGGCCCATTTCTCGTTGTCGAAGACGAAGCGGCGGCTCGACGCGTCGTGCGCGCTGCCGATCGTGACGAGCCCACCCGGGATCGCGACATCGCCGGGACAGGGGCCGGCGTTCCGCTCGGCGGCGATCGAGCCGCTGGCGGCATTGATGGTGGCATCGCTGGCGCCGTCGATGGCGGTGCCGCTGCCACCGCTGTCGGTGCCGCGCGCCTCGATCCGTGGCCGCGTCCAACCAAAGGTCTGCCGCGTGTAGGCGAGTGCCTCGCCGTGCATGTTCTCGTGGAAGAGCGCGAGCTGCGCGAAGTAGCGGGCGGCGTCGCCGAGGGGACCGGCGGCGAGGCGCGCGCAAGTCGCGTCGAGCACGGCTTCGAGATAGCCGAGCACCTCCGCGCGGCTCGGCAGCAACAGCTCCCAGCGCGAGTCGTGGGCGACCGCCGACGAGTCGAAGAGCGCGTCGGCGTCGGCGCGCAACGACGGGGTCGTGATCGGTGCGTGGAGGTCGCTGCCGTGGTCGTGGCGCCGGCACCAGCGCTCTTGGAACCACCCGACGTGGCCCAGTTCCCAGAGCGGCGGATTCACGATCGCGAGCTGCGGGACGCGCAGTTGCTCGTCGG
>CAYRQC010000164.1:0-3623 GCA_964426265.1 uncultured Phycisphaerales bacterium
GGAGCGGTAGCGCGGTTCGCTCGGCCGCCGTCGTCGCGGTTGGGGAGGCCTGCTCGCCGGCGGTGGGCGCGGCAACCTCGTGGTTGGCCGGAGCGCTCGCTGGCGTCGGCCCCGGGTTCGAATCGGTCGAGCGAATCGCCCAGACGAGGAACGCGACCACGAAAGCGATCAACGCGAGCGGCACGAGACGCTTCATGCAGTCGACTCCCGAACGAGAGGGTTCGCGCCAGCGCAAACGCGAGGCCTCGTCGTCCGTCCAAGTGGGTCGCACGAGCGGAAGGACCGCGTTGGCTGACCTGCTGTGCCGATTCGACTCAGTTCGTTTCGCGTCAGCCGCGCTTTACTCTCGTGCCCGTTTGGAACGAAACACCTCTTCGTGTGGCCATTCCCCTCGGCCAGTTGGAGCTTTTGCGAAATGAGAGTGATGAACTGGCTTGTGGGTGGTTTCGTGGCGACGGCGTCGATCGCGACCGCCGCAGTGACGTGCCTGTCGTACCGGTCGGGCGACCCCGCCACGCAGACGGCACCGCCGCCGGCGGCGTCGGTCACTGCCCCCGTCGCGGCTTCGACCGCCACACCGCCATCGCCGGCGGCGCTCGCGCCCGTCACGCCCGCAACGACCGCTGGGTCGCGCGTGGTCCTGATCGGCTTCGACGGCGCCTCCTACAACCTCGCCTCGCAGTTCATCGACGAGGGACGGATGCCGTGGGCGAAGAAGCTGATGGAGCAGGGCGCCTACCTGCCGCTCGGCTCCTCCAACCCGTCCGAATCGCCGGTGGCGTGGGCCTCGACTAACAGTGGCCAGAACCCCGGCAAGACCAACATCTTCGGCTTCGTCCGCCGCACCTTCCGCTGGTACGAGGTGCCCGACGACAAGGGCGGCAAGAAGCTCGACGCCAGCGTCATCCCGACCATCGGCTACAACCGCGAGATCGACCTCGATTTCCAGGACGGCTTCAAGATGCCGTCCCACCGCAACGACTACTCCGCCAAGAACTTCTGGGACCTGCTCGATGGCGCGGGGTTGCAGTCGCGCGTGCTGCAGGCCGCGTGCAACTACCCCGCGACCGGTGGCGCCAACACCAAGCTTCTCGCCGGCCTCTCCGTGCCCGACGTGCGCGGTGGACCAGGCACCTACCTCTCGTACACCAACAGCGAGTGGGAGTTCAACCGCGGCCTCAACAACGGCGGTCAGCTCATCAAGTACAAGGTCGTCTGCCCGAAGTGCAAGAACAAGAGCTTCTCCTTCAGCAAGGGCTGCTCGAAGTGCGGCGATGGCCTGAAGGTCGGCTACTTCGAGACCAAGCTCGCCGGTCCGGAGAACTTCGTCGAGGCGCAGCGGTGGGCGACCAAGATCGCCGATCTGCAGAAGCGGTTTGATGGCACCACCCTCGGGACGCCGGAAAACCAGCAGCTCCAGAAGGAGCTGAACACGGCGCGCAATGACAAGAAGAAGTGGGAGACCGAGAAGCTCAATGCCTTCGTGCCGCTCTGCGGCTGGATCGACAAGGCGGCCGGGACGATCAAGTTCCAGCTCGCCGGCGCCGAGGTGACGCTGAAGGAGGGCGAGTGGGCGCCCTACATTCCGGTCACCTTCGAGATCGATGGCGCGTTCGCCGTCAAGGCGTCCGCCCACCTGATCGTCTCGCAATGCAACGAGAAGGCCGAAGACGTGAAGTTCTACTTGCCGGCGATCACCGCGGCGGCCGATGCACCTCCGCCGAACATGCCGATCACCTCGCCGCGCGAGTTCGGCAAGGAGCTGGTCGACGCCGTCGGCCTGTTCGACACGATCGGCTGGTCGTGCCAGACCCACGCCCTCAAGGACGACGAGATCCTCGAGCCGACCTTCATGTCGGCGATCTGGGACACCATCCAGTGGCGGCGCAAGATGCTGCTGTCGCAGCTCGAGAAGCCCGACTGGCGGACGCTCTTCCAGGTCTTCGGCGAGACCGATCGCGTCTCCCACATGATGTACCGCTTCTTCGACGAGAAGCACCCGCAGTACAAGGCGGAGGAGGCCGACAAGACCGTCCAGTTCGGCAATCGGACGATCCGCTACCGCGACGCGATTCCCGCGGTCTACGAGGAGATCGACCGGACGATCGGGCTGGTGATGGAACGAATCGAGAAGGGGCAGCTTGGCGACTGCACCTTGATGGTCTGCTCCGACCACGGATTCAGCTCGTTCCGCGAGGAGGTCGAGCTCAACGCCTGGCTGATCGACCAGGGCTTCATGACGCTCAAGGCCGACGCTGACGGCAAGCCGACCTCGAACAAGCAGTTCCTCCAGTACGTCGACTGGAGCAAGACGAAGGCCTACTCGGTCGGCATCGGGACGATCTACCTGAACCTCAAGGGGCGCGAACCGCGGGGCATCGTCGAGCCGGCCGACGTCGACAAGGTCTGCGACGAGATGATCGCGAAGATGCTCGCCTACAAGAATCCGAACCCGAACTCCGCGAATGAACCGCAGGTCTTCAAGGGCGCGTGGAAGCGGAGCCAGTACCTCGAAGGACCGTTCGCGACCGACCTGTTCGAGGAGGTGAAGGACGCGACCGGCAAGTCGCTCGGAAAGCACTGCACCGAGGGAGCGGCCGACATCCAGGTCGGCTTCAACCTCGGCTATCGCGTCGGTTGGGGTACCGCGATGGGAGACCGCAGCAAGGACGCGGTCGTCTTCCCGAACAAGAACCGTTGGTCCGGCGACCACACGTCGGTCCACCCGAACCTGGTGCGTGGCATCTTCTTCTGCAGCAAGCGGGTCGCCGACGGCGCCGCGCCGCATCTGCAAGACCTCGCTCCGACGATCCTCGCGATCCACGGCCTGGCGGTGCCGGCCGACATGGATGGCCACGTGATCCCGGTGGTGGGGCTCGAAGAGGTGGCGAAGAAGCACCAGGGTGGAGTCGCCAACCGAGAGTCGTTGGTGGCGCCGTGGTGAAGTTTCGAAGGCGCGGATGCGTGCGGCTGCTCAGTTGTTCCCGCCGGCCGCCGCCTCCTCGTCCTCGTCATCCGTGTCGGAACTGAGGTAGCCAAGCGCTTTGAGGCTGGCGAGATCGTCCGCATCGCCGCTCGCGGCACACTTCTTGGCGACGCGCTTGAGCCTCTTGTGAACGACCGGATCGGCGCCGAATTTTTCGGTGGCGACCTTGAGCAGATCGATCGAGACCTTGCCGTGACCCGCGTCGGCGAGGCTCAGCCCCCGTGACGCGAACTGCTCGGCGGTCAGGCTGACGCCGGCAGCGACCATCTTCTGGACCGCCCCCTTCCCGGCATCGTCACCGTTGCCACAGGACTCGGCGGTGATCTTGTCCATCCATGCCTGCGTCTTCTCTTCGGCGGTTGCCTTGGAGTCGGCGAGCGCGGCGTCGAGGCTCACCAGCGCCGTTTTCCAGTCTTCGGCCTGGAGCGAGGTGCTGGCGTCGTCGAGCAGCGTCGCGACCGACTTGCCGGCGGAGTCGCCGCAAGCAGCGGCGAAGAGGAGCGGAGCGAGGGAGGTGAGGAGTCGCAGCGAGCGCATGACCTTGAGTGGCTCCGGAGCTGGGGTTCAGAAAGGGCCGAAAGGCTAGCAGCTTGTGCCTCGCCCGACTCGGGTCGACGAATGCGATGCTTTGGACGTA
>CAYRQC010000165.1:0-8494 GCA_964426265.1 uncultured Phycisphaerales bacterium
GCCGTAGCGCTCGTAGAAGGCGTGCGCCCGCTCGATGTGCTTCTTCTTGAAGAGCAGCGAGTCGTCCTTCTTGAAGAGCGCCGGCCCGAGCTTGGCGCCGATCAGGAAGCCGAGCGCGTCGCCGACGATCGCCGCGCCGCACGTGACGAGCACCATCGACCAGAGCGCGATCTCCTCCGGCTTGCCGACCAGCGTGGCCGCGGTGATCCCCGCGATCACCAACAGCGAGTCGCCCGGCAGGAAGAAGCCGATCAGCAGCCCCGTCTCGACGAAGACGATGGTGGCAATGCCGGGAGTTCCGTAGGTGCGGACGAGGTTCTGGATGCCTTCGGAGCTGAGGTAGTCGTGCCAGAGCTGGCGCAGGAGTTCCATGTCTGTCTCGCCTACGGACCCTTCGCGCCGCCGAGCAGCTCCTGCACGATCGCCCCGGCGTCGTAGATCGCGCCCATCGCCATCAAGATGCCGGCGCTGTGCACCGCAACCGCGCGCCCTTGCACGTCGTCGTAGATGAAGGCGTTCGGGAGGCTCTCGATGTTGCCGTCGAAGATGATCCCGACCAGCCGCCCGTCCCGCCCGACGACCGGGCTGCCCGAGTTGCCGCCGATGATGTCACAGGTGCAGACGAAGTTGAACGGCGTCGCCATCTCCACTCGATCGCGCCGCTCGAGCCAGCGCGGCGTGAGGTCGAACGGGAACTTGCCGTCGAACGCGGCATGGCGCTCGTAGAGGCCCGCGAACGTGGTCTTGTACGGCACGCGCGTTCCGCCCGCCTCGTAGCCCGTCACCGATCCGTACGACAGCCGCAGCGTGAAGGTCGCATCGGGCGACTGCGATTTGCCGAAGGCGCGAAAGCGGGCGCGCGCGATCGCCTCGCCGGTCGCCGCCTCGACGCTCTGCACCTCGTCCTCGAAGCGCTTCTGCAGCTCGCGCAGGATCGGATCGATGCGCTTCGCGAGCGCGATCGCCGGATCGTTCGAGCTGTCGATCGCCGCCTTGCCGCCGTCGAACAGGCGCTTGCGCTCCTCGGGGTCGGCGAGCTTGGTGCCCGCGATCGCCGCCTTCGCCGCTGCCGCCGCCGTCATCTCGCCGAGTGCCGCCTGGATGAACGGGTCGTCCTTGCCGAGCGCCGCGAGCGATTGGGTGAACGTGGCCGCGAGCAGCACCTCGTCGAGATCGAGATAGACCGGCGCCTTGGAGAAGAGGCCGAGCTTCAGCGACGCGAGGCCCGATTCGCGATATTCGGGGAGCCGCTCGGGGTTGGGCTTTTGCAGCTCGGTCGCGAGGCGCACCAGTTGGAGTGCGCGGAACGGGGTATCGCCGTTCAGCCGTGAGAAGTACTGCCGATTCGTGAAAACGGCGAGCTTCTGGTAGGCGCCATCGATCGCCTG
Source organism: uncultured Phycisphaerales bacterium (assembly GCA_964426265.1). Taxonomy (GTDB): domain Bacteria; phylum Planctomycetota; class B15-G4; order B15-G4; family SIAN01; genus SIAN01. Next base: position 1,389 of record CAYRQC010000165.1, read on the forward strand.
GACCGCGCCGTCGTACTCCGCGAGCGCGGCCGGATCGCCGGCGAGCTTCTCGCGCAGCAGCCGCTCCTCCTCTTTCTTGCGGCCCATCAGCGCCGGATCGTTCAGGCCGCCGAGCTGACCGAAGCGCGCCTTGTAGGTGTTCTCGAGCCCGAAGAGGTTCTCTTCGGCGCGGCGCGCTTCCTCGGCTCCGCGCGCGCCGTAGGCCTTCAGCGCCTGGATCAAGCTGGTCACGAGCCTCAAGCTGCGCGGGAATGACGTCCCGCGCAGGAACTCCATCTGCGTGAAGGTCATCAACCGGTTGGTGGAGCCCGGGTGGCCCGACACGAACACGAGGTCGTTCTCTTGCGCGCCGTCCGGGTTCCAGCTCAGGAAGTGTGCGGGCTGGTAGGGCTTGCCTTCGGCGTAGACGCGGAAGAAGGTGATGTCGAGGTCGTAGCGCGGGAAGGTGAAGTTGTCGGGATCGCCGCCGAAGAACGCCGCCTGCTTGTCGGGGCAGAAGACGAGGCGCACGTCGGTGAACTTCTGGTAGCGATAGACCCAGTACTCGCCGCCGCGATAGAGCGTGACGACGTCGCAGCGCAGCCCGGTCTTGTCGGTCTCCTCCTTCTCGATCCGCGACATCTCGGCCTTGCGCGCCTTGTTGGCGTCGGCGGCGTTCTTGGCCTCCTTCGCGGCGCCGGTGACGCGTTCGGTCAGGTTCTCCATCGAGACCAGGACGTTGAGCTCGAGGTCGGGGCAGGCGAGCTCCTGTTCGCGGCTCGCCGCGAGGTAGCCGTTCTTCAGCAGGTCGCGCTCGGCGGTGGAGAGCTTGGCGACCGACTCCGCGCCGACGTGATGGTTGGTCATCACCAGCCCGTCCTTCGACACGAACGAGCCCGAGCCGCCCGACATGAAGCGCACCGACGAGAGGCGCAGGTGATCGAACCACGCGGCGTCCGGCTTGAAGCCGTACTTCGCCTCGAGCTGCGCCATCGGCGGGTTGTCGAAGGTCCAGAGCCCCTCATCGGCGAGGGCGGGGCGCGCGAGTGCCACGGCGGTCACGGTCAGTGCAGCGATGGCGCCGCGGGCGCGCGGTGGAAGCTCGAAGGTCATCGGGAGGTCCTTGAAAGAGGGCGATTGGGCGCGAAGGAGAGTGAAGGAGAGCCAAGCAAGGCGCGAAGAACTCGTCGGGCGAGCGGATCTATACGCCGCGCCCAGCATCCGGTTTCTTGGATCGCGCGAGGAGCTGCCGCGCGGTCGGCGAAAGGGGTGGGAACATTACATGGAGCGCACGATGGCGAGAGCGGCCGGAGTGGAGCTACTTTCGGTGCCGCGTCGGCGACACGGGCAGACGCGAGGGAGGGATCTGGTGCGCACGACTCGATGGAACGGCGGCGGGTGGCTCGTGTCCATGGTGCTCGCGGGCTGTGTCGGTCGGGCGCCGCTTGTCGAGCCAGTCGTCGCGGATGGCGAGGTCCGGTTCGCAGAAGTGCTGGGTGGGAGGATTGCGTTCACGATCGACGGGGCGGAGAGAGACGGCGCCGCGAACGACCCGATCGTCCTGCTGAATGGCGGCGCGATCGATCATCGGCAGTGGAACCAGTTGGTGCCGGCGCTCGCGCGTGGCCATCGCGTGATCTGCTTCGATCCGCGCGGCTGGGGCGAGTCGGGGCCGACCGATCGGCCGTGGTCGAACGTCGAAGATCTCTGTGCGTTGCTCGATCAGATCGGCGTCGCGCGGGCGCATTTCGTCGGCAGCTCGTTCGGCGGTGGGATTGCGCTCGACCTGGCGCTCGACCATCCGGAGCGCGTGCAATCGCTCGCGCTGATCGGAGCTGACATCGGTGGCTACGCCCATTCCGACGCGTTCAAGGCGCGCGAGCGGGAGCTGGTCGAGACCGCCGATGTCGAGCGCGCGAGCGGCTTCCTGATCGACGAGACCTTCGTGCCGTCGGCGCTGGTCGATCCCCAGCTCGCCGAGTTCGTGACCGAGCTGATCGACGCCGACGTGGCGCTCTTCCACACCGACTTCAGCAGGCACCGACGACCCGCGCGGCCCGCCATCGACCGGCTCGAGTCGATCACCGCGCCGACGCTCGTGCTCCGGCCCGACTTCGATCACCCCGACGTCGCCGCGATGGCCGAGCTGCTGGCTCATCGCGTGCCAGGCGCAAAGCTCGTGCACATCGCCGATTCCGGCCACCTGGCGCAGCTCGAGCAGCCGCAGGCGGTGCTCAAGGCGCTCACCGAGTGGTGGGGGGCGATGGGTCGGCGATAGACGGATCGGGAGTAGACGCTGCGACGGTTGGTCGGGCGGTGTGCGGAAAACGTCGGCGTATCGATCCCGGATCGGTACGCCCAAACCCACCGATCAGTCAGCCGCAGCCGCAGTCAGTGTGCGGAAAACGTCGGCGTATCGATCCCGGATCGGTACGCCGGACGCGGATCGGTACGCCGGACGGCGCGGCGTCACTTTGCGGCGCGGGTCGCGGCGCGCTCGCGCAGCCAGAGGATGACGACGATCACGCTGTAGGTCGGCAGGAACTGTCCGATCGATTCGAGGCGTGCGTCGAGCCCATCCTTGCCGATCGCCGCCGGTTGCTTCAAGGCGATCCCGATCAATGCGAGCGCGGCGAGCGATGCGACGACCAGCAGGGTGGTGCGGCCGAGGAGGACACTCGCCAGGACGGTGACGAAGACGAAGTTGACGACGTTCACGTGGACTGGTTCGCCGTTGCTCCACGCCAACGTGGTGACCAGCGCGAGCAGCCCGAAGACGAGGCCGCGCGCGACCCATTCGAGGTGCCCCTTTCGTAGCACCGCGAGCATCACCACGCAGATCAGCGCCGTCACGCCGTTCGACGCGGCCACGCGCACCACGTGCGCGCCGCTGAACCCTTCGGCAAACAGGAAGACGGGCGCCGTCGCGACCGCCGCAACGAGGACGAGCAGGAGCAGCTCTCGAGTCAGCCGTGCGCGAGTCTCCATGCGCACGGATGGTAGCCGTGCATGCAGGCGGCGCGCGTGGAGTGGTGCGCAAACAAGTCAGTCGCGTCATGGCGACGATCGGTGACGATCCTCACGCCACATCAGCCGCACGGCCGCGCGGTTAGGCTCTCGCGTCAACCCGATCGGGATGGTTGCGGTGCAATGGCGGTGTGAGGGGCCGACGATGGTCGATCGCGAATCGACGGCACGCGGGACGATGGGCAGCGCACGAACGGCGTGGATTCTCTGGAGCGCGCTGCACGGCGGGGTGGTGCTCTTCCTCGGATGCAGCGCGATCGTCCTTTTCGTGGTGGGCCGCCCGCTGCTTCCCACCGAGATGCCGGCGCTCGACTGGGTGCTGCCGCTGCCCGCCGTGATCCCGATCCTGATCGGCTCCTGGTTTCAGTGGCGTTTCGTCCGAGGCCGCCCGCTACTCAAGGACCTGGGCACGCAGTGCGCCCGCACGAAGCTGGTCGATGCCCGTTGGGAGGCCGCTCCTGAGGCGATGGCTCGTGAGCTGGACGACGAGCTCACGAAGAAGTTCTGCGGTGCCGCGGTGTTGTCGTGGGCACCCGCCGAGGGCGGGGCGCTGCTCGCCGGGATCTTCACGATGCTCCGCGGCTTCCAGCCGGCTTTCATCGCGGTGCTCGCGCTCTGGTTGCTGTCGGCACTCGTCGGAGCACCGCGCGCGACGACGATGGCTGCTTATCTCGAGAGTCGCCTGTGCGCGGCCGGCCTGACCGCCGAGCGCGCGCGTTGGGTGGTCGAGCAGGCGGCGCGGCCGGGCAGCTGACCCACCTTCCGCGCCAAAGGTGGCAGGCCGCCGCGAACGTCACCACCGTCGCGATCATCGTCCCAAGTCTCGATCAGCAGCTCATGCGTTCTCCCAATGGACACCGTGACGATCGAGATCACTTCGAGCACTGTTCCTGATGGCTCGTCTGCGATCTCGATCGAGTCAGCGACCGCCACTCGCGGCAATCCACTGCGGGAGGCACGCGGCCGGATCGAGCCAGTCGGAGAGATCCTGGCCGGCCGGTCGGTAGCCGTAGTTGTGATCGAGCCGGAAGGGGCCGGGATAGAGGCCCAGGTGCAAGTGCGCGAACTGCCCGCCGTTCTCGATCGAGAACGAGAGACCCTGGCGACCGAGCAGCTGACCCGCAGTGACCGCGTCGCCAACTGCGACAAAGACCGTTCCGCCGCCGTGCATGTAGACCGCGTTCACCAGCGTCCGCTCGTCGCGACGATGCGCGATGACGATGCCACCGCCCATGTCAGTACCGGACGTGATCAAGCAGACGACGCCATCGGCGATGGCATAGAAGCCGGCGCCGTCGTGGCACGCACCGACGTCCTGTCCAGTGTGGACGACTGTCCCATCCTTGCGTTGATTGCCGAACGGCTGCACCGTGATCCGCGGGACCTCCTCCGGATTGCCATATCCAAGTAGTGGCGCGTGGAACCGGATCGCCGCGGCGAGCTCACTCACGCGCGGCGCCGCGCACTCCTCGGTCGGTTCGACGCGTACGTCGAGTGCCACCTCGTCGAGCGTCCGCAGCCCGCGCACGAACGGCGCCCAGACCAGCCCGTCGGCGCGCCTCACCACCGTCTCGGCCCGGACCACGCGCGGCGCGAGCTTGCCGTCGAGCCGCCGCCCGAGCGCCGCGAGCGCCTGCCGGACGCATGCGTCGCCTTCCGCCGCGCTGCGCGCCGTCAGCTCCGCTCGCGCGGCTCCCCTCGCGATGGTGCGGGTCGCCTCGCCGCTCCACGTATCGAGACACGTCAGCGCCGCGATCTCGCGGACGCTCGCTTGCGGGTGGATGAGCCGCGGCCAGGCAAGGGCACACGCCTGCGGATCGCCGAGCAACTCGATCCAGAGCAGCGCGCGATGGACCACATGCCAGTCGGTGTGCTCGAGGCAAGCGCGTGCCAGCTCGCACAGCTCCGGATTGCGGAACCGCTTCCACCCCTCGATCGCCGCGACCGCCCGCTTCTTCGCCAACGCCGCCGCCGCCTTGTGCCGCGCGTCGGGAGCCAAATGGATGAAACCGATCAGCTCCTTCTCGACCGCCTCGCTGAGCTTGGGCCCGGCCCCTGGATTGACGTCGGCGCCCCAAGGGAAGGGGGCGTCACCCGGTCCAGCGGCAGACGTGAGGCTCATCCCGAGCAACGCGGCCAGATGCACGACGCCGCGACGCAGCCGTCGTGGCAGTGCAAGCTCGCGGGCGCTTCGCGCGTTCTCGTGACTCATGATCGCCGTGCAGACCGGTGGTTGCGGGCGTCGGGGCGACGGCCGACAACAGTAGATAGCGCTGTCGACCACGGTCACGACTGCCGCGCGTCGGACCGAGGATCTCGTCGTAACGTGCCCCGATGCGCGTCCTCTTCCTCACCGATCGGCGTCCCGACTACCTCGCCGACGATCTTCTCTACGGCCTGCGCGCCCTGCCCGGGATCGAGGTCGTCGACTGGCCGCGCAAGGAGCTCCTCTACCGGGCGCGTGTCGGCACCGTCCGCTCTGACGAGCTCTACGGGGCCGGCTTCCATTGCTTCGGCCTGGCGGACGACGCCGTCGATCGGAGCGATCTCGCGCGCAAGATTGTGGGCGGCTGGTTCGACCTGATCATCGCCGGCAACGCGTGGCGGCTGCGTTGTCCGCTGCACCCGAGCCTGGTCGTGCTCGACGGTCAGGACTACACCGATCTCAACGACCGCTATGCCGGCCGCGTCGCGCTCTACTTCAAGCGCGAGCTGCCGCGCCCGCTGCCCGGGATCGAGCCAGTGCTGCTCGCGCTGCCGGACTTTCTCGATCGAACCGTCGATGCACAACCCGCGCGCCCGCGCACGCAGCGCGTGCACGCATCGTTTCGCGCGACCTCGGGAATCCGTGAGGAGCTTGCGCGACTCCATCCACCGCGTCTCGGGTTCCGGAGTTGGAAGGAATACGCCGCGGCCATCGCCTCGTCGTGGTTCGCCTTGTCCCCACGCGGCGCCGGCTACGACTGCCAGCGCCACTACGAGATCCTTGGACGCGCCGTACTCTGCATCGATCTCGACGCGGACGCTCCGTTCGCGCTGAAGGCCGCCTTCCGCGACGGCGAGAACTGTCTCACCTTCGCGAGCGTGGACGAGCTCACCCGCAAGATCGACGCCTGCAAAGATCCGCTCGCCCTGATCGAACGCGGCCGCGCCGACCTGGCGAGCCATCACTTGGCGTCACGTCGTGCCGAGCAGCTTCTCGAACGTGTTGCATCTGCTGGCGTCCACCCTGGTCGACCGCGCGGGCTCGCGCTGTGGCATTGGATCGCGTGGCGCGCGCTCGCTCGATGGGTGCATGGAGGAGTGCCGAAACGAGGGCGCCGCGCGCCGCGGTGATGGTCGAATCAGCAAGCGAGCGATCGAAGTCGAGGGCGCGTGGGCAAGAATGTGGCGCCGGCCGGAGCCCGAGTAGTGGTAGACCGCAGCCATCCCGAGTCGTCAGTCCCGCCCCGCCTTCGCCGCACTTTTCGCCGCCCCCGCCCTCGCAAACAACTGCGCGAACGCCGCCATCCCGCCGCTCGCCTGGCGCCAGTCGTAGTTCTCGTTCGGCGCGTGATAGCCGTGCTCCGGTAGCGACAGGCCGAGGAACATCACGGGGCAGCGCAGCTCGCGCTCCATGGTGACGACGGCGCCGATCGAGCCGCCCTCGCGGACGAAGACGGGGCGCTTGCCGAAGCCGAACTCGACGCTGTCACAGGTGAGGTCGGCCCACGGGCCTTCGATCACGCCTCTTTTTGGCGGGAAAGCGGGGGGCCTGAGGCAGCACCGTCCTCCGGTTGCCCAGCCCGTCTCCCAGAGCGCGCGCTTCTGTCGCCGACCGAGCTTCGCCACCGGGCAGCCACGCCATCAGCGCAGTATCCCGAGCCAATCAGAGATGCGATGTGCGGAAAACCGGCCACAAGAACGCACACCCAATCCAACGGGACTCTCGACATGCATAGCTCGAAATGGTGTCGTACTCCACGCCGAGGTTTATCGCAATTCAATGGAGGGCGCACACTTTCAAGAAAGAAGCCAGAGTATGATCTCACAGGCGCCATCGGTTCAAGTCATCATCACGACTGGGTGCATCTCTGGACCTGACGGCAACTTTCCAGGAG
>CAYRQC010000166.1:0-2675 GCA_964426265.1 uncultured Phycisphaerales bacterium
GGGCGCCGCGGGCCCGCCGCCCCGCCATTGCATCGCTGGAGAGATCGATCGTGCGGTGATATCCGTCACTCCTCCCGCCGGTGAAACCCCTGCAAGGTGACGAGCTGCGTGCATCTCTCCTTGCCGTCGGCGCCGCGCTGCTGGACGGTGGTGACACGCGTGATGCGATGGGTCTCGCGACCCTCTTCGGTGGTGACGACCTTCACCAGGACGTGCTGGCCATGGGCACCGGCACCGAAGCCGAGCTGTGCGAGCTCCTGCGGCGCGGCCGGTGTGACGTAGCTGCTGACGTCGTCGGCGATCGCGACCATGGTGGTGACTTGGCCGCCGTTCTCGATGAAATGGGCCCCGACGGTGCCGTCGGCGGCGATGAAGTGACCTTCGATGCCGGCGAACTTGCGCGGCGGACCGGGAACGCCGGCAAACACCATTTCATCGTTCGTCTTGACGAAGGCGCGATCGCCGACGCGAGTCGGTTCGGCGGCGACCTGGCGGTCGGTCCACGCCATCTTCACGACGACGTTGCCAGCCGCGTCGAGGCCGAACATCTTCCACTCGCCGACGTAGGTGCCGACCAGTTGGCGCACTTCGTCGGGAATGTCGTCACGCGCAACGAACGCCGCGCCGTCGTTGCCGCCGCGCGCGATGGACGGAGCTGCACTGGTCGCAGCGACGATCAGGGCGAGCGCGAATGCGACCGTTCGTGACATCACTGGCTCCTTGAAGGCGGCGCCGCCGCCCTGACCAGCCGTTTGTGCGCTCGCTTGAGGGCGACGTTCACGGTGAGCGGCGCGGTCCCGCCGCGCACGGCGCGCGCCGCGAGACACGCCTCGAGCGTGAGCTGCTCGTAGAGGTCGGGTGCGAACTCGGTGGCGATGGCGCGGTAGCGCTCGATTGGCAGCGTCTCGAGCGTGAACCCGCCTTCGGTGCATTCGCGCACGACGCGGCTCACGTGGCGATGGGCGATGCGGAACGGGACGCCCTTGCGCACGAGGTAGTCGGCGAGGTCGGTGGCATTCGAGAAACCGCCGGCGGCGGCGGCGCGACAGGCGGCTTCGTTCACTTCGAGGCCGACGATCACGGTGCGCATCACTCGCAGCGAACCGAGTGTGGTATCGACGGTGTCGAAGAGCCGCTCCTTGTCTTCCTGCAGGTCGCGGTTGTAGGCGAGCGGCAACCCCTTCAGCGTCGTGAGCAGCGCGACGAGATTCCCGACCAGGCGGCCTGACTTTCCGCGGATCAGCTCGAGCGCGTCGGGGTTGCGTTTCTGTGGCATCAGGCTCGAGCCGGTGCTGACGTCGTCCCCGATCGAAACGAAGCCGAACTCCTGCGTCGAGTAGAGGATCAGGTCCTCCGCCAACCGCGACAGGTGGACGCCGATCAGTGCACAAGCGCCGAGCAGGTCGACCAGGAAGTCGCGGTCGGAGACGGCGTCGAGGCTGTTGTCACTGCTGTCGGAGAAACCGAGCCGGCGCGCGAGCCGGGCGCGATCGATCGGGTAGGCGGTGCCGGCGAGCGCCGCGCTGCCCAAGGGCAGGACGTCGGCGCGCCGTTGCGCTTGTTGCAAGCGATCGACGTCGCGCAGCAACATCTCGACCCAGGCCAACGCGTAGTGGGCGAGCAGGATCGGCTGCGCGCGGCGCAGGTGGGTGTAGCCGGGCAACACGACCTCGCTGTAGCGTTCGCCGAATCGGACCAGCTCGAAGCCGACGTCGGCGACGGCGCGCACCAGTTGGCGCGTGACATCCCGGACATAGAGACGGACATCGAGCGCCACCTGGTCGTTGCGGCTGCGACCGGTGTGGAGTCGATAGGCGGCGTCGCCGATCTGCTCGTGGAGGCGTGCTTCGACGAACGAGTGGACGTCCTCCTCGGAGTGGCCGTCGAGCCACTGCGGCTCGGCGCGCGCGCGCTTGCCGATGGCCCGCAGCCCGCGCACGATCTGCTGGACCTCCTTGGGCGCGAGGATGCGGGCGCGCGCCAGTGCGAAGGCCCACGCGCGGCTGCCCGCGAGGTCGAAGGGCAGCAGGCGGCGGTCGTACGCGAAGGAGCTCGAGAAGGCCGCGAAGAACTCGTCCGGCGGCTCCGAGTGCAGCTCTCCCCAGAGGGTCATCGACGGCTCCGAAAAATCGCGCGGCGCGGGATCACGGCGGCGACCCCGCCATTGCCAGCAGCGCCGCCGCGACGCTCGCCGCCGTGGCGCTGTCGGCAGTGATCAGCAGCACCGTGTCATCGCCGGCGAGCGACGCGAGCACACCCGCCACCGGCTCGCGATCGAGCACGACCGCGAGCGCCGCCGCGTGGCCGGGTGCCGTCTTGAGGACGACGAGATTCTGCGCCGGGATCGCGCTCGCGAGGAACGACGCGAGCGCTTGGGGCAAGTGGCGGGTTACCGGGACGCTGGTCGGCGTGTCGGGGCTCGGCAGTTGATAGCCGCGCGCGCCCTTCACCAGTTCGAGCTCGCGCAGGTCGCGCGAGAGCGTCGATTGGTTGACCTCGAAGCGATGGTCGAGCAGGAGCGCGCGCAGTTGTTCCTGGTTGGCGACGCCGCCGGCGCGCACCAGCTCGAGGATCTTCTGATGTCGCAGCGCCTTGCTCATGGGCGACCTTGGCAGCGCGGATGGTGGCAACGCAGGCAGGTCAAGGCGCGAAAGCGTAACCCTGCGCCGACCGCC
>CAYRQC010000167.1:0-6825 GCA_964426265.1 uncultured Phycisphaerales bacterium
GTCTCGCCGTTCCAGTGGCTCGGTCGCCGCAAGGAGGCGAAGGCGCGGGCGCGGGCGCTGCTCGAGCGCGTCGGCCTCGCGTCGCGCGCCGGTCACCTGCCGAACCGCCTCTCTGGCGGCGAGCGGCAGCGGGTCGCGATCGCGCGTGCGCTGATGCGCGAGCCGGCCCTCCTCCTCTGCGACGAGCCGACCGGAAACCTCGACGAGAGCACCAGTGCGGAGGTCGAGAACCTCCTGCTCGAGCTCCAGCGCGAGCGGCGCGGGGCGATGGTCCTGGTCACCCACAACCTGCGCCTCGCCGGGCGGCTCGACCGGGTGCTGGTCCTGGAAGGCGGGCGCCTGCGCGACGTCCAAGGGGCGCCCCCTCAGGCCGCCACGGTTCCCGGGACGATCGGTTGACGGCAGAATCACGGTTTGCCGGAGCCAACGGTGGTGAACGATCCGATGACTACCGACGAACCGGGGGCTTCGGACCAGCCTGCGATGACCGACGCCTGTGATCACCGACCAAGGAGTGCAGTCATGACGAGCGTGCGCCTGGCACTACGGCGAGTCAGCGCCGGGGCTCTCCTCGGGTCGGCAGCGCTGCTCCCGTCCTGCGCAAGCTGCGCGACGGCGCGTTGCGGCGTCGAGCCCGGACGGCCGCGCTTTGGCGAGTCGGCGGAGCGGCTCTACCACAACGTCCTGCGGCTCCCGGACTGGACCACCCACGAGGTGAGTCGGCGGAGCGGACTGCTGCTGATCGGCGGAGAGCGGCTGGTGGACGGCCGCGAGCGGGAATGGGACGACACCGTGGACCGGACGGTGGGTCTCTTTCCGGCAGCCGTCGAGGACTTCGACCACCATGGCGGCGGCCTGCTCGACTTCCTCGGCCGTCAAGGCCAGCGCGTCGGCCAGGACAGCTGCTGCTTCTTCGATCGCGCCTGGCACTCGATCAAGCTCGCGGCGGAATGATCACTCTTCCCGCATGCACTTCGGCGGATCGAGGATCTCGCGCAGCACAATCCCGCGCCGCAGCGCCGCCACGTCGAGGCGCGGCCGCTGGGTCGCGACCGACTTCGCCTTGCGTGATACGACCCCCGCGCTGCCGATCTTGCTGGTGCGCGCCGCGTGCGGCAGCGGCTTGACCACCTTCACGTCGACGTGCGTCGGCTCGCTGTGCGCGAGCTCGTCGTAGTTTTTCGGGGCGCTCTTCGGAGTGCGAGCAGGCGGCTTCTGCGCGGTAGCTGGCGCAACCTGCGGCGCCGCCGCTGGTGGCTCCCGAGTGGCCGTGCTCGTCGCTGCGGCGCGCCGCTTCAGCATCTCCTCGAAGTTGCGACGGATGCGCTCTTCGAGGTCGTTGGCGTCGGTCGTTGGTGAACCGGAAACCCGGTGCCCGGCGCGGCTCGGCTCGGGCTTCCGGTTGCCGAGCATGCGACCGAGCGCACCGATGATGATCACCGCGAGCCAGATCGCGGTGCTCGAATGGCGACCCATCCAGTGGAGCAGATCGTCGAGGTTCACGACGCGTCACCGGTGAGGGTTGTCTCGATCGGCATGTCCAATTTCTACCACAGTCCGCCTACCAGCAACGGTACCCGAAGTTGAGGAAGACGATCTTGATCCGGTGTGGTCAACCAGGTCGACCGTTGCGTCCAACCTCTGAGCCGTGCGACTTCGTTCGTCCAACGCTGTCTTCGGCATCTGCGACGGCATGTCAGACGGCTTCCAGCTCCTTGAGCGTCTTGCCATCCCGCGTTTTCCACGCCACGAGTCCGTTTGCCGACCCACCATGCACCACCGTGGCCGCTGCACTGGGACTGCTGAATTCGGCGTCGCGAGCGAACGTCAGGTGACCGTCCGCCGCGACCAGTGTCCCGGACCATCAGTTGCAAGCGAACTGGTCGCCCGTCAAGTTGACTTGCAGCCGACGACCATCTGGGAAATGGATGAACAATTTCACCGGAACCTATGAACCAAAACCGGGGAGCCTCGCCGCTTGCCGAAGCCACGATGACATCTTGACTGCGTCGAACTCCTCGAGACTTCGAAGGTCGACTGCGCGAAGCTGTCGCCCCGCACCGGACGGCGGCAACGGCTTCAGCGAAGCACCTTGGAAGAACGTGATCTTCAGCGCGGTGGGAGTCGCGCAGCACGACACAAACCACCCGGATCCCGGCACCCCATAGAACGGGATTCCCCATTTGATGATGCGGGCTACATCCGCCACCTGCTCGGCGACCAGGGTGTCGAATCGTTCGGCGATCTTCCGCTGCCCTTCTGGCAAGGATGCGATGTACGCACGCACTGACGCGTTGCCCGTGGACCGGCGGACACCGCTCGGGCGAGGACGCATGTCAGGCCGCACCCATGAGAGCTATTCCGCGTCGGCAGTCACTTCTGAGGCCTTGGCACATGCTGGTCGACGAGGATCGGGTTCCCATCGGGATCGAGAACCATCAGACTTGCGGGGCCCGTCGTGGATTCATCCGCCTCGGGTGCCAACGTGAGACCACGCTCCTTGAGCTTCCGCTGTATGTCCCGAACGTCGTCGAAGTCCGGCAACGTCTTGCAGGATCTGTCCCATCCAGGATTGAACGTCATGGTGTTCTTGCTGAACATCCCCTGGAAGAGTCCGATCGTGGACGTCTCGTTCTGGAGGATGATCCAGTTCTGTTTCTGGTCTCCAAGAATCGCGCGAAAGCCGAGTTTCTCATAGAACTCGCGGGACTTGGCGATGTCCTTGACGGCAAGGCTCACCGAGAAGTTGCCAAGGCGCATCGATTCATCGCCTGGTGTACGCCCGGATGCGGAGTCGGTCGCCTGCCTCATCAAGAACCCGCTGAGGCAGCCCACCAGTACGCCCATGAAGAGTCGCGTCACGGATAGCTCCTTTCCAGAAGTGGCAGCCATGTCCCTCTTGGCGCACGCGCCGATCACCGTGCCGGTGTCGGCCTGACGTTGCCTTGCCTTGTGGGCCGGCAGACGTCTACCTTCCAAGCTTCGTCCACCGTTGTCGCCGGACCAGCAGCTGCAAGGGCATGTTAGATGGCAGTACGTTGTCGGGCGGAACTCAGCGCTTCCGCTTCCGCTGGCCCTTCACCGGACAACCCGTCAGCATCCCCTGGGCACTGATGTCTTCATCGACTTCAGGCCAGTGCACACCCTCCCCATCTCCGATGAGTTCGAAGTGCGCACGCTGCTTCGACGTGGCCTCCGACAGGCGCCACGACCAAGCGAGCGGCACGCTGACCGTGCGACCGTCGGCCAGATGAACCGTGATCTCGTCTTTCGTGACGGACACCGTCTTGATGCGAGGTTCAGCGCTAATTGCAGTGGTCATTCCATGCCTCAAGGATTCTTTTGAGATTCGAGCGAATCAGGTTGCGGATCACCGTTAGTTCCTGCGAGGCGAAGCCGTTATTCGTGGCGAGCTCAGTTCGTTCGAGCCAGAACTTGCACACCTTCTTCTCCCGCCTCACGTGAACATGCATCGGTTCGTTGCAATCAAGGCTGTAGAAGAAGACGTGGTATGGCCCATTGATGTCGTGAACCCGCGGCATGTCGTGAGCCCCAGTCTTGGTCGCGTGCGATCCATGTGCGGGGAGACTCTACTCGCCGGAACAAGCCCCACGTTCCCCGTGCGACCCGGATCCGCCAAACGCCTCAAGCCTGACCCATCCGAACCCCCGGACCCCGCGAGCCCTTCGACGCCGACGGCCTCAGCTACTAACAGATCCATGCCGACCTAACTCTTCTTGGGCGGCGTGGTCGGTGCCGCGTCGCCGGTCGCGATCGAGTGGCGCATGGTGGTGTCGGCCTGCACGTTCTGCATGCGGACGTAGTCCATCACGCCGAGCCGGCCGGAGCGGAAGGCGTCGGCCATCGCCGCCGGCACCTGCGCCTCGGCTTCGACCAGCTTGGCCTTGTACTCGATGACCTTCGCCTGCATCTCCTGCTCGAGCGCGACGGCGGTCGCGCGGCGGCTCTCGGCGTGCGCCTGCGCGACGCGCATGTCGGCCTCCGCCTGGTCGGTCTGCAGCTTGGCGCCGATGTTCTCGCCGACGTCGACGTCGGCGATGTCGATCGAGAGGATCTCGAACGCCGTCCCGGCGTCGAGCCCCTTCGCGAGCACTGTCTTGCTGATGCGGTAGGGGTTCTCGAGGACGTCCTTGTAGGACGACGCCGAGCCGATGGTCGAGACGATCCCCTCGCCGACGCGCGCGATGATCGTCTCCTCGGTGGCGCCGCCGATCAGCCGGTCCATCTTGGTGCGCACCGTGACGCGCGCGCGCGCCAGGAGCTGGATGCCGTCCTTGGCGACGGCCGCGATCTTCGCCCCCGCCTCCTGCGGGCAGTCGATGATGCGCGGGTTGACGCAGGTCTGGACCGCTTCGAGGACGCTGCGGCCGGCGAGGTCGATGCCGGTCGCCATCTTGTAGGGGAGCGGGATGCCGGCGCGGTCGGCGGCGATCAGCGCGCGGATGACGTTGTTCACGTTGCCGCCGGCGAGGTAGTGCGCCTGCAGGTCGCGCATGTCGACGTCGAGCCCCGCCTGCACCGTGGAGATGCGCGCCTGTGCGATCGTCTCGGGGCTCACCTTGCGCAGCGACATCATCAGCAGCTCGAAGAGCCCGATGTTGGCGCCCGACGTGACGCAGCGGATGTAGAGCCCCAGGTACTTGAAGAAGACGACCAGCACGATCAGCGCGAAGATCGCGCCGATCACCGAGAAGATCACACCCGCATTCACGTCGAGCAACACGTTCATCGCCCTCTCCTTCGTCCCGTCCTCGTCTTCGTCACGCCACCGGACGAGCTTCGCCCGCCGGCTCGACAATGACGCGATTGCCTTCGACTTTCACCACGCGAACCGCCGTCCCGGCCGGGAGGTGGGAGCCGCGGGTCACGACGTCGACGCGCCGCTCGCCGATCGTCGCGATCCCGGCCGGCCGCAGGGTGGTCGCCGCCGTGCCGCGCTGCCCGACCAGCATCGCGAGCCCATCCTCCGTCGCCTCGCGCTGCTCGAAGCTCGGCCCCTTCAGGATCATGCGCCGGCCCATCGGCGTTCGCGGCAGCACCTTGAGCCCGAAGAGGATCGCGATCGGCGCCAGCAGCAGCGCCAGCAGCGTGTAGCCGATGAGCGCGCTCGCGCCGCCGGTCCGCGCCGCAAACCAACCGCCCGTCACCAGCAGCGTGCCGGCGAGCAGCCCGAGCAGCCCCGCCGACGGGAAGAGGATCTCGAAGACGATGACGGTGATCCCGGCACCGAGCAACGCCCAAGCGTAGAGACCGAAGTCAAACATGGCTCGCCCGCTCAGCCGGGCGCGTCGGCCGCGCGCACGACGATGCGCCCCGGCTCGACCTTGACGACCACCACCGAACGTCCCTGCTCGATCAGCGGCCCTTCGGAGATCGCGTCCATCTCGCGGCCGCCGATCTCGATCTTGCCCGCGGGCCGCAGCACCGTGAGCGCGGTCGCCCGCGCGTTCAGCGCTGGCGCGAAGCCGGGATCAGAGCTGGGGCCGAAGCCATCGCCTGGCCGCGTCGGCACGGTGCCACTCGCTCGCAGGATCGCGCGATTCAGGATCGGGATGCTCGGCAGGAAGAAGGCGAGCACCACCATCCCCGCCACCGAGCTCGCAACGCCGAGGCAAAGCCCTTGTGTGGTCGCCCACCACTCCGCAGAGGCGTAGGGACGATCGAGCTGCGGCAGCGCCGTCTTCTGCGAGGCGAGGATCAGCCCTGCGACCACCGCCACGACGCCGGCGATCCCGCTGAGGAGCGTGCCGGGCAGCACGAAGATCTCGACGGCGATCAGCACGAAGCCGCTGCCGATCAGCAGAATCTCGGTCACTTCCGCGAGTCCGCTGAGGTACTTGCCGAAGAGCCAGAGACCGAGCAGCACGGCGCCGAGAATTCCGGGCAGCCCGAAGCCCGGGACCTTCATCTCCACGAAGACGGCGATCAGCCCGAAGATCAGGAAGAACAAGCCATAGCTCTGGATGAAGTCGGCGAGGTTCTCCGACCACGACGGCGTCACCTCGTCGATCCCTTCGGAGCCGAGCCCGAGCTGCACCAACAGCTCGGTGCGTGACGTCGCGAGGCCGTCGATCATCCCGACGTCGAGTGCCTCCTGCGCCGTGAGGTTCAGGATGTCGTCCTTCTTGCAGACATCGCGCAGCTTGCGGATCGCCGACTCGCCCTTGCCGTCGATGAGCGCCTGGAGCTCCTTCTCGTTGGCGAACTGCCGCGCGCCATCGACCTCGATCTCGTAGACCGCATCGACGGCGTAGACCATCGCCTCGGCCACCGCGGCCGGCCGGCCGTTGGCCTGCGCCTTGGCCCGCCAGTGGGCGCGGTAGTAGCCGATGATCTTGCGCCAGTAGGCGTCGTGCTCGCCGTCGATGGTGTCGGGGGAACCGACCGCCATCCCGAAGAAGTTCGCCGGCATGCTGAGCACCAGCGCCGAGCCCATATTGCTGCCCGGCCGCATGTAGACCTTCTGACAGGAGATCGCGATCAGCGAGCCGGCGGAGGCCGCCTTCTGGGTCACGTAGGCGACGGTGAGCAGATCGTCGGCGCGCTCGATCTCGTCGATCAGGCGGTCCATCAGCTCGATGGCGCCGCCTTCGGTGTCGATCTCGAAGACGATGGTGCGGGCGTTGCTTTCGTGAGCCTGCCGGATCGCCCGGACGGTGAGCGCGAGGAGCTTCTCCGACATCGGACCGCGGATCGGCACGACGACGGTGCCGTGGCGGGCGCTCTCGACCTGCTGGAGCTCGGCGTTCGCCGCGCCTTGAGTGGGTGACGGCGCCGACCCGACCGGTCGCGCCCGCCCGACAA
>CAYRQC010000168.1:0-6366 GCA_964426265.1 uncultured Phycisphaerales bacterium
GCGCGCCGTGGCCGGCCGGCCGGTCGCGCTCTTCGCCGACGTGGCGAGGACGAAGCGGTTGCTGCTCGCCACGACCGACGCACAGGGTGTCGCGCTGCTGCCCGGTGTCGCGAGCCAGTTGGCGAACGCGCCGCGCGAGTGGCTCGGCCGCCTGCCGGTGGCGCTCGCTCTTCCTTTCGTTTGGGGAACGGTCGGTTTGCTCGACGCCCATGAGCCACTGCCGCGCGAGATCGTGCTGCAGGAACCGCCGCTCACGACCGTCCAGTTTCGACTTGTCGATGGCGCGGGAAAGCGCGTCGCGGATGGTGCTGTCGGCTTTGCCCGCCTGGAGCTCAGGGCGGAGCAGCTCGGCCGGCGCGCGCGGCGGATCGAGTTTCGCGACGGCGTGGCGGAACTGGCCGAAGTGGAGATCGGCTGCGAGCTGGCGCTCGTCGTGGTCGCGGCTTCGGGTGGTGGCTATCGCGCGCGCACGCCGCTCGCGGTCGCGTCCGCGGCCGTTTTCGATCTGCCGCTCACCGACGAGCTCGCGCTCTATCGATGGCAGGCGATCGGGCTCGACGGCGCGCCGCTGCGGGAGCGCACGTTCGATCTCTGCCGCGACACCGACTCCTTCGCGCGAACCGAGCTGATCGACAGCGACGAGCAGGGGCGGCTCGCGCTCCTGGTCGAGCGGCCGGGTGGCGACTCGGCGGGAGATCCCTCCGGCGATCAGGAGCTCCCGCGGATGCGCGCAGCGCTGCTCGCGGCCGACGATCCGACGCGTGCCGAGGCGTTCGCGGAGCTTGCGATCGAACGCGCCATCGCACCCGGACTTCACGACGAGGGCTCGGTGCATTTCGATCGCGGGGAGGTCGTGGTGGCGGGCTGGGTCGTCGACGAGCGCGGGGATCGGCTGGCGCGGGCCGGCCTCGCGATCGCGGCGGCGCCCGGCATGCGTCGAGCGACCGGCTGGCATGCAGCCGCCGTCGCCGCGCAGGATGGGACGTTCGAGATTCGCGATGCCGTCGCGCCCCGTGAGGTCCGGATCGATGCCACGGATCCCGACGGCGCGCTCGTCCCCGAGGCGAGCGACGGCCTGCGGGTCACCGCCGGGAGCCGCGATGTCGTCGTGCGGATGGCGCGTCCCGGTTGCCTCCTCGGGCGCATCGTGTTGCCACGCGGGCTCGATCGTGAGGCGCTGCGTTGCGTGCTACGTCCCGAGCGCGGGGAGGGCGTGTTCACCGCCGCGATCGATGACGAGGGAAGGCTTCGTTTCGAGCTGCGCCGCGGCGGCCGCTTTCGGTTCGAGGTCGTGACCGCGAGTGCAGGCGATCCAGTCTTCTCGCTCGAGCCGATCGCGGTGTCGCTCGGCGCCACCATCGAGCCGCGTGAGCTGGCACCGCTCGACCTACGCGACCTGGTCCGCGCGCTGCGCGTCACGGTGCAGCGGCACGGCGGCGAGCCGCTCGCCGGTGCTGCGCTCCTTCGCCAGCAAATACCGACGGCACGCCGAGGAGTGACGATCGGCACGCCGCCATCGCCGAGCCCGTCCACGCGCTTGATCGGCCGGACCGACGCCGCCGGCGTCTGCGTCATCGCGGTCGTCTCGCCCTCGATCGACCTGGTGGTTGCAGCGCCGGGCTGGAAAGTCGCGGTTGTCGACGGCCCGCGCGACGACCGGACGCTCGAGCTCGATCCGTTGGCGGGAGTCGTGTTGACCGTCGTTGGCGAGCGCGCCCAGGGCCTCGATCGCACCAAGCTGCACGCGCAGCTGCGCATGATCGGAGGAGCGTCAACCCTCCCGCGCGAGGTCGTCAGCCTGCTCACCGTTGTCCACGCGCAGGCCGACGCCGCTGGCGTGCTGTGCGCGCCGCTCTGGTCGGCCGGCCACTGGGAGGCGCAGCTCTTCTATGCCGATGGCGGCAGCTTCGTGCTCGGCAAGTACCCCTTCGAGGTCGCCACCATCGACGAGTCGGTCACCGTCGAGATCACGCTCGATCGCGAGCTCGTGAGCGCGGCGCTCCGGGATGCGGCGCGTGCGAGCGCCGGCGCGAGTGCTGCTCAGCGGTAGGCAAAGCGCTCGATTGCGGCGGCGCGTTCGCGAAGCTGCCGCTCCTCACGAGCTGACTTCGCGCTTTGCGGACCCCTCGCTCAGGAAGTCGTTTGCCGCGAGACGTAACCGCCCGCCTTGTAGGCGCTGGTGCTGCGGTCCTCGGAGGCCATCTCGATCGTGTCCCAGGGACAGACCTTGTAGCAGAGCTCGCAGCCGATGCACTTGACGGGGTCGACGCGGCAGAGGCTGAAGACGCCGAACGTGTCGGCGACGAGATCGGGGTCGGTGTCGGCGTTCGGCTTGTAGATCGCATCGACCGGGCAGACCTGCATGCACGCTTCGCAGCCGGTACAGCCCGACTCGATGATGACGGCCTTCGGCTTCTCCGGGACCTTCTGCTTGGGCGGCACGGCGCCGAGCTGGTCGGTGATGCACATCACCGGGCAGACGTTGGCGCAGATCGAGCAGTCGATGCACAGCTCGGGCTGGATCACGAAGAGCTTCTTGCTCTCACCGTAGATCGCCCCGGTCGGGCAGTTCTTGGCGCAGATGGTGCAGCCGACGCAGTCGTCATGGATGAAGTGGGGCATCGTTCGCGCAGGCTCGCTGGTGGGTGGTCGTTGGCGGTCGCTTGCGGTCGTCTCGTATCATCGCGCGATCGCTTGGGCAGCCATAGCGCTCGTCCCAACTCTCGCAAGGCGGCGGAATTAGAGCAATCACGATGGCTCCCAGGAAGATCGGTTCGGCGAGCGCATGACTGGAGCCGATGACGGCAAGCGCGGCTTGGCGGCGTTCTTCCGCTTCGGCGGCAAGGAGGGGGGCGACGGCGATCAGGTGCGCCGCCTCCTCGAGATCAACCGCGCCCTGGCCGCCGAGCACGAGCCCGGTCGCCTCTACGCGAAAATCCTCGACGCGGCGGTCGCCCTCACCGGAGCCGAGCGCGCTTTCCTCGTTTTGGGGGGCGCGGCCGACGCGGAGCCGCAGGTGGCCGCCTCGCGCAACGTCGACCAGGAGGAGGTGCGCGCCGCCATCAGCAAGGTGAGCAAGACGGTCGTCCGCAAGGTGGTGGAGAGCGGCGCGACCCAGCTCATCGAGAGCGCGCTCGAAGACCCCGCGCTCGCCCCGTCGCAGTCGATCAGCGACATGCGGCTGGTCTCGATCCTCGCGGTGCCGCTCAAGGTGCGCGGCGCGGTGGTCGGCTGCCTCTACCTCGACAACCGCTTCCAGAAGGGGCGCTTCACCGAGGACCACCAGCAGCTGATGGAGCTCTTCGCCGATCAGGCGGCGGTGGCGGTCGACAACGCGCGCCTCCACGCGCAGAACGCCGCCGCGCGCGATCAGCTCGAGACGCTGAACCTGAAGCTCTCCGAGCGCGTGGCGGTGCAAGAGGTCGAGCTGCAATCGATGCGCGACGCGCTCGAGCAGCGGGGCGAGCTGCCGCCGCTCAAGTACGACTATCCCGAGATCGTCGGCCGCTCGCCGGCGATGCAGGAGCTGCTCCATCTGCTCGACGTGGTGGTCGAGACCGACTACCCGGTCCTGATCCTCGGGGAGAGCGGCGTCGGCAAGGAGGCCGTGGCGCGCGCGATCCACCGATTGGGGCGGCGTCGCGAGAAGCCGTTCGTCGCCGAGAACTGCGCGGCGATCGCCGAGAACCTGCTGGAAGCCGAGCTCTTCGGCTACGTGAAGGGCGCCTTCACCGGCGCCGATCGCGATCGCAAGGGGCTCTTCGAGGAGGCACACGGCGGGACGCTCTTCCTCGACGAGATCGGCGACATGGACCTCTCGATGCAGCGCAAGCTCCTGCGCGTGCTGCAGGAAGGGGAGTTCCGCAAGGTCGGCGGTCACGACGCGATCAAGGTCGACGTCCGCATCGTCTCGGCCACCAACGCCGATCTCGCCAAGCGGCTGAAGGACGGCGCCTTTCGCGAGGATCTCTACTTCCGGCTGAAGGTGATGAGCGTGCGCGTGCCTCCGCTGCGGGAGCGACGCAGCGACATCCCGCTGCTGGTCCAGTTCTTCCTGGAGGCGGCCGCCAAGGAGACCGGCCGGCCGCCGCCGCCGCTGCGCGACGACGCGCTCGCGCTGCTGATGAACTACGGCTGGCCGGGCAACGTCCGTGAGCTGAAGAACGAGGTCTCCCGGCTCGCTGCGATGGCCGACGACGTCATCGATGCGCGCATGCTGCGCGCGCTCGGCGAAGGGACGAAGCCGACCCATCTCTCGCTCGCGGGGCGGACGCTCGAGGAGCTGGAGAAGGAGGCGATCAAGCAGGCCCTCGAAGTGGCACGCGGCAAGCGGGTGGAGGCGGCACGGCTGCTCGGCCTGCCGCGACGGACCTTCTACAACCGGCTCAAACGGTATGGCCTGCTCTAGTCGGTGGTGGCTGGCGGTGGTTGCCGGAATGGTCGCGGGAATGGTCATCGGCTGCGGAGATGACGTCGGCGAGCGCGGCTCCGCGCCCATCGTCGCCGCGCCGCCAGCCAACGGCGAGCCGCACGACGTGCTCCTCATCACGCTCGACACGCTGCGCGCCGATCGCGTCGGCTGCTACGGCAATCCGCGCGGCTTGACGCCCAACCTCGATCGGCTCGCCGCTGAAGGGACGCGCTTCGCGGCCGCCGTGGCGCCGATGCCGTCGACCGTGCCGGCCCACGTGGCGCTCTTCACCGGCCTCAGCCCGCGCCTGCACGGCGTCACCAGCAACTACCTTCGGGCCGGCGATGGGCTCACGATGGTTGCCGAGCGGATGAAGGCGCTCGGCTTCGCTACGGGAGCCTTCTTCAACGCCTTCAACTTCGCCGAGCTCAACCTGATCCAGGGGTTCGACGGCTACGGCTTCGATCAAGGACGGCGCGCCGAGCGCATCGTGCCGGCGCTCGAGCAGTGGCTCGCCGCGACGCGCGGCCGGCGCCGCTTCGGCTGGATCCACCTCTACATCCCGCACGGGCCGCTCGAGATCCCGGCGGAGTACGAGCGGCTCGTGCGGCAACGCTACGACGGGCCGATCAAGGATGACTTCTTCACGCTCGAAAAGGTGCGCACCGGCCAGCTTGAGGCGCCGCCCGAGTTTGGTGCCAACTATCGCGAGCGTTACGACGCCGCGGTCGCCTTCACCGACGCGCGCGTGGGCGAGATTCGGGCGGCGTTCGAGAAGGCGGGCTCCTGGGACTCGACGCTGGTGATCGTGATCGCCGACCACGGTGAGAGCCTGGAGGGGCGAACACTCGGCTTCCATGCGCCGGTGATCGACGAGACGACGCTCCACGTGCCGATGATCTGGTGCGGGCCGGGCGTGGCGGCGGGCCGCGTCGTGCCGCAGCTCGTCCAGCACATGGATGTCGTGCCGACGGTCGTGGCGCGCTTGGGTGAGCTGATCCCGAGTGACGTCGAGGGGCACGATCTCTCGATGCTGATCGACGCCGCCGACCCGGTCACGGTCGAGTGGAGCCACGCGGCGATCGCGACGCTGCCCACGCACTTCGAAGGCAAGGGCGAGCGCGACCCGGAAGCGGCGGCGGTGCGGCGCGGCCGCTTCAAGCTGGTGCTGCGCGAAGGGAGTGTGCGCGAGCTGTTCGATCTCGAGAGCGAAGCGGGCGAGACGCGCGACGTGGGTGGCGCTCATCCCGACGTGATGCGCGCGCTCGAAGCGGCGTTCGAGCAGTGGGTGCGCACGACGACCGATGCCGCCGCGGTGGGGGGGAGCGTGAGCCCCGAGATGGCGGCTCAACTGCGCAAGCTCGGCTACCAGTAACGCTCGACCACCAACAACCGGTGAACATTCAGTACAGGATTGGTGAGTAATTGGTGAGTCATCGGTCAGCGACCGGTTCGTGCGTAGAGCGCGAGCGCGACGCCCACGACTCCCGAGGCCATCAGCGAAAACGCGATCACGCGGGGTAGAGCCTGCGAGCAAGCTGCGTCGGCGCGCCGACTGCGGACCATCGCCGCGAGTCGCTCCACTCCGAGTGCAACGCCCAACGCAGTGCCGGTCGCAGTCGCCATCGCCGCCACCGCGAACGCGGCGCTCTCACCCAGCTCCGCGGCTGCGGCACCGGCCAACGGCGCGAGCGCCATTCCATGGACGATGCCGAAGAGCGCGGCGGTGGCGGTTCGGAGCTTGAGCTCGGTGGCGAACCGGTTTTCTCCAGCGATGTAGCTGATCGAGAGCGCCGCTGCTGCCGCCGAGGCCCACGCCGCTGGCGCGATCCAGTCGGCGCGCGCTGCCGTGAAAG
The DNA here is from genome assembly GCA_964426265.1 of uncultured Phycisphaerales bacterium. GTDB lineage: Bacteria > Planctomycetota > B15-G4 > B15-G4 > SIAN01 > SIAN01. The sequence continues at coordinate 6,268 of CAYRQC010000168.1, forward strand.
CGACTGCCGCAGTCGCGAGCGCCGCTCCGACACCGCGGGCACGGGCGCGGCCGGGCAACGGTGCGGTGAGCAACGCCAGCGCGAAAAGCGTGAGCCACG
>CAYRQC010000169.1:0-3372 GCA_964426265.1 uncultured Phycisphaerales bacterium
TGGTGTGACCCCGGCGGCTGACGCCTCCGGGTTTTCCCCGATCCCGTAAAAAAGGGGCTGGAGTTTCTAGCGGCGCGCGCCCGGCCGCAAGGGGGGACTCGCCGGCCGCAGGGTCGGCCACTCGGCTGGCATGAAGGAGAACGCGGTTTCTCTCGTCACTTCTCCCTTGCCGGTCACTTCGCCCCCGAGGCCCCGGGCGGCGAACCGGGCGCCGCCGGCCGCACGATCGCGACCGAGGCCAGCTCCTTCTTCAGGTACTTCTTCGCCAGCTCGGTGAGCGCCGCCGCCGTCAACGTTTCGTAGTGCGGCAGCAGGGTCGCGAGGTCGCTGCGGACGTCGCGACTCCCGTGGAAGTCTTCGAGCGCGTCGAGCCAGTACCCGTTCGTCCGTTGCCGGTCGCGCAGGTGCGCCAGCACCTCGGGACGCAGCCGCGCCACCTCCTCGTCGGTCACTCCCTCCTTCGCGAGCTGGTCGGCGACGGCCAGGCACGCCTCGGCGAGCTGGTCGGCCGCGGCCGGCTCCGTCATCGCCTGCATCGCGAGATTGCCGTTGCCAGGGAAGACGAGGCTGGTGTTGCCGCCGGCCTGCGGACTGTAGGAGGCGCCGAGCTTCTCTCGGATCTCGACCCGCAGCCGGTCGTTCACGACATCGACCAGGAAGTCGAGATTGCGGCGCGTCGCCGCGTCGCGACCGTCGGTCGTCGCGAACTGCACGACGACCATCGCATTCGGGACTTGGGTCGCGATCGAGTAGCTCTCGTGCAGACCCGGCGTCATCGCGGGGAAGCGCCGGCGATCGTCATGGGCGATGCGAGCGCGGCGCGGTGGGAGCAGCCCAAAGGTGCGCGCAACAGCGGTGATCGTCGCCTCGACGTCGAGATCGCCGACCACCACGAAAGTGATCGGTGCGCCTTCGAATGCCGGCTTCAGCCAACCCGCGACGGCGCTGGTCGTGAACGCCTGCTCGACCTCGATCGGGGGGAAGCAGACGCGAACGTCATTGCCATAGAGCTTGGGCAGGAACTGGAGGGCGATCGGTCCGTTGGGCTGGTGCTTCTGCGACTCGTAGATCTGCGGCAGCATCCGCCGGAACGCCGTGGTGCCGTCCTCGCGGAAGCCCGGATCGGTGAGGTAGGCGCAGGTCAGCTCGCATTCGAACGCGAGGTCCTCCTTCGTGGTCCCGCCGCTGAACGCGAACGCGTCCTCGAGGATCTGGAACTGGACGCCGACCGCCTTTCCCGCCGCCAATCGACGCAGCTCATCCGCCGAGTGCTTGCCGAGCGCGCCGCCGCCGAACGTCATCTGCGTGAAGAGCCGGAGCGGGCTCTCCTTGACGTCGAGCGAGAGCGTCCCCTCGCCCACCAGCGCCCGCAGCAAGATCTCCCGCTCCTTGAAGTCGGTCTTCTTCAGCAGCAAGCGGACGCCGTTCTCGAAAGTGACCTCTTCGAAGCCGAATGCGGCGTCGGTCGCGCGCGCGGCGACCTTGCCGGCCTTCGAGGGATCGGAGGCATAGCCCCAGCCGCTCGCGCTCTCCTCCGGGTTGGCGGTGACGTCGCTCTCGCTACTGGCCGCCCACGCCGCGGTGAGCTTCTTCTCGCCCTCGGGTCCGAGATCGAGCCCGCCCACCGCGCTGAGGACGAGGGTCCCCTTGCTCCACGCCTTCGCGAGCGCCTGGTGGCACTGCTCGACCGTCAATGCCGTGATCGCCGGCTTCAGCAACGCGGCATCGGTCGCGGCGTCGGTCGGGACCCAGCGCTCCTCGCAAGCGGCAAGCAGTTCGTCGACGAAGCCGTCGCTGTCGCTCGTCTTCTCGCTCTCGACCGCCTCGTCGAGGCCGCGCAGCTCGCCGGCGCGAATCTCGTCGAGCTCCGCCTGCTCGAAGCCGTGCTGCAGAGCACGCCGCAGCTCCGTCTGGACGGCGGTGAGCGCGGCCGGCCACTTCTCGGGCGCGCAGTCGACGGTGAGCTCCTCGCCGTCCAGCAGATCGAGGCCGCCGCCGCTCGCGAGCTGCGCTCCGTTGAAGGGGGTCTCCGGCTTCTGCGTCAGCTCGGAGAAGCGCAGGTTCACCATCTGACGCGCGTGGTCGAGAGCCAGGTCACGCAGCCGCGTCGCCCGGTTGTCGGGCTCTTCGACGTACGGCCGCAGGAGCTGCACTTGCAGCGTCACCGTCGGGATCTCGGCGTCGAAGACCACGAACGCCTTCTTCTCGAGGGTCGGGACACCGAGCGGAGGTTCCGTGGCGAGCGGTGCAGCGGGCGCCACCAGGTCGCCGAAGGCGGCCGCGATCTGGTGTGTCGGATCGCGGCCGTCGAGATCGCCCACGACCAGGAGCGTGCAGTTCTCGGGCCGATACCAGCGCTCATAGAAGGCGCGCATCGCCTTCGATTCGAAAGTGTCACGCGCCGCCTTGGTGCCGATCGGCATCCGCTGTGGGATGAGCGTGCCCGCGAAGACGGTCTCCAGCGTCTTGCACATCGCGCGGAACTCCGCCGAGTCGCTCTCGCGCTCCTCGCCGTCGATCACGCCCTTCTCGGAGCCGATCTCTTCGTCGAGCAGCAGCAGCCCGTCGGTGACGTCGCGCAGCACCCGCAAGCCATCGGCGACCATCGCCTCGTCCGCGGTCGGCAGGTCGAGCATGTAGATCGTCTGTCCGAAGGAGGTGAAGGCATTGGTGTCGCCGCCGAAGCCGAGCCCGTGTTGCTGCAGCCACTCGACCAGCGTCCCCGGCGCGAAGTGTTTGCTGCCGTTGAACGCCATGTGCTCCAGGAAGTGGGCGATCCCGCGCTCACTCGCGGTCTCACCGAGGCTTCCGGCGTTCACGTGGAGGCGCAGATAGACGCGCTGTTCAGGCTCCGGATTGTCGAGCCAGGCGTAGCGCAGGCCGCTCGCGAGGGCGCCGAAGTGGATGCGCGGGTTGACGGGGAGGTCGGAGGTCTCGTGCTCCCAGCGGCGCGGATGGACGATGGTGAGCTGTGAGGCGGGGGAAGGCGTGGCCGCTTGCGGCGAGGGTGGTGGCGGCGGTGGCTGCTGCTGTGCCGTGGCAACTGCCGCGATCAAGCTCACCCACGACGCTGCACGCATACCACGCGACGCAAACAGGGAGACGTTCATCGGCACCCTTCCGCACGTTGGAGGTTCCGCTCACCGAAAACGGGGGCGGAAGATCGTAGCGGCACGCGGCGCGGAAGGGGGATCGAGCAACAGCCTCGTGCGCGGAACGGAACGGCGGTGCCACCTGGCTTGTGTGCTCAGAGCCTGAGCAGAAATCCCTCCCGTCGCCAGGCTTGCGGCGCATCCCGCCTGGCGGCGTTGCTCGTCGCTCAAATACCAGGGGTATTCGTCGCTCCTCGCGCCTTGCCAGGCGGGCGCGGCG
>CAYRQC010000170.1:0-10878 GCA_964426265.1 uncultured Phycisphaerales bacterium
GTCGCTGGCGAGCGGCTCTACGACCTCGCTCGCAGCGGCAAGGGGATCGACGCGCCGATGCGCAAGGTGACGGTCTACGAGCTCCAGGTGACGAGCTACGCCTGGCCCGATGTCGAGATCACCGTCGCGTGCGCCGGCGGAACCTATGTGCGCTCGATCGCGCGCGACCTCGGCGAGCTGCTCCACACCGGCGGCTACCTCGCGCAGTTGGCGCGCACCGAGTCCGGCGGCTTCCGGCAGTCGGAAGCGACCCAGCTCGACGCGCTCGGTCCCGAGCACGTGCTGCCGCTCGAGAACGCGCTCCGCCACTTCCCGCGGGTCGACATCGCGGCGTCGCAGGCGATGAAGCTCGGCAACGGCGCGGCGGTGCGCGCGGAGATACCGCCGCTCTCGCTCACGGCGGAAGAGACGGTCTTCGGCTGGGTGAACGGCCACGCCGTCGCGCTGCTGAGGAAGCAGGGGCCGCAGCGGGTCCGCTCGCAACGGCTGCTGGTGACCATCCCCGAGCTGCAGCGGCTCGCTGAGGCGGAGATGGCCGCGGGCGATGCCGGCGGGTCCGGCAGTGCGACCGGCAGCAGCAGTGGTGTTGCCGACGCCGCGCTCCGCGCGGGCGCCAGCTACTCCGACGAAGAGCGGCGCTGAGCGCGGTTGCCGGTTTCGCTGATCGTTTGCAGCCGAACCGGCTCGTCGTAGTAGGCGGCACCTTCACCGGCGTCGGTCACCATCGCGCGGATGAGCAGGTTGGCGCACCGTCCGTCCCGCAGCATGCCGCCCTTCTCCATGAGCGCGACCTCAGGATGGACCGCAGCGTCATGCCGCACGGTGACGCAGAGCGCGCCGATCCGACTCACGAGCTCGGCGACGCTGCCATCACCGAAGCCCATCGCGGCTGCCGGATGGACGCGCAGCTCCGGTGGCGTTGCGCTGATCGGCTCACACCACTGCGACGACTGTCCCTTCGGAGTCGATACCGCCAACAGCCGTAGCGGGAAGTCGTGATCGATCGGAGGCGGCGGCGGTGGCGCGTGGTCGAGCAGTTGCGCCTTGCCGTCGGGAGTCGCGAAGCGGCGCTGCTCGAAGAGGATCAACGGCGCGAGCGGGCTGCGCAGTGCACCCGCGGCGAGCCGCTCCGGCGTCACTCCATGCGGCGCGACCTTCGTCAGCAAACGGCGCTTCCATGCATCCACCGAGCCATCGAAGCGATCGCCGAGCCCGAGTCGCGTCGCGAGCCCGTGCAGGATCGCGATCTCGTGGCGCGCCTCGCCCGGCGGGGGCACGACCGGCGTCGATGCGCGCAGCCAGTGGTTGCCGTAGGCGCCGAGCAGATCGTCGTCCTCGAGCAGCGTGAGACACGGCAGGACGACGTGCGCCACCTCGGTGGTGTCGGTCGGATGGGTGTCGACCACCACCACCAGCTCGGTCGCCGCAAAGGCGCGCCGCACGGTGGCAGCATCGGGCAGCATGCTGATCGGATTGCCGGCGGTGACCCAGATCGCGCGGATCGGCGGATCCTTCGCGGCGAGGAGCTCCTGGCCGAGCAGCGGCTCGCACAAGGTCCGCGGCGCCGCGCCGACACCTTGCAGGAACGAGGTGTTGAAGGCCTTGCGGCGCGCGAAGTAGTAGGAGCAGCCGCCGCCGGCGATCCCCATGTTTCCGCGCACCGTCGCCAGTGCATCGAGTGCGCGCACCGTCGCGGCGCCATTGGTGCGGCGGGCGAGTCCCCAACCGACCAGAATCGCAGCGGGAAACTGTGAGGCGTAGAGATCGGCGAAGCGGCGCAGCTCCGACCCCGCGATGCCCGCAGCCGCCGCGCGCTCCGCCAGCGAGCGCTGGCTCGCGAGCCCGCGGAAGCCTTCGGCGCCGACGGCGAAACGCGCCAGCTCCGGATCGATCGCGCCTCGTTCAAAGAGAACGCGGGCGACCCCCAACGCCAGCTCGCCGTCCGTGCCCGGACGCGGCTGGAGGAAGAGATCGCAGAGCGGCGCGAGCTTCGTGCGCACGCAATCGATGCCCACCAGCGTGGTGCCGCGACGCTTCGCTTCGAGGAGCAGCGGCAGCAGATGCGGCCCGCTGACGTGGACGTTCTTGCCCCAGACGACGATCAGCCGGCTGTTCAACAGGTCGAAGAGGTCGTTCGAGTCGGAGGTGCCGAAGTCGAGGTCGTTCGCCGCCTCGCCCGCACCCGAGCAGACGTCACCGCGCTTGGTCGAGACCGGACCGAACTGCTCGAAGAGATAGTCGGCCGCCATCTTCAACAGCCCGAGCGAGCCGCCCGATCGATAGTGGAGGATCGCGGCCGGACCCGACTCGGCGCGGATGCGCAGCAGCTCGCGTGCGACGAGATCGAGCGCCGCGTCCCAGCTCGCGGGCGCGAGCTTGCCGGCGCGGCGGACGAGCGGTGTCGTGATCCGGTCGGGCGCATACTGGCGCGCGAGGAACTTCGCCGTCCGCTCGCAGAGGAAGCCACGCGTGACCGGATCGGAGCGATCACCGAGCAGACGGATCGCCCGCTCCTCCTCCACCTCGACCAGCATGCTGCAGGCATCGGGGCAGTCACGGTTGCAGGTGGTGTGGCGCAGCTCGCGCGTGGTCGGAGGGGTCATCGTGTGAATGGTAGATTCCGCGGCTCGTAGTTGTCAGAGCAGCGTCGTCGGAGGGCCCATGCCTGCTGAGAAGATCGCCAAGTGGCAGCAGTTGGTCGACAAGAACCCGAGCAACGAGCTCGCGCGCTACAGCCTCGCCAGCGCCTACTTCGAGGACGACCGGTTCGCCGAAGCGGAGCCGCACTTTGCGCGGGCGCTCGAGATCAAGAGCGACTGGGTGATGGCCTATATCCTGCGTGCAAAGTGCCTGGTCCGGCTCGGCCGCTTCGCGGAGGCCAAACCGCTGCTCGCGCGCGGTCGCGACCACTCGATCCAGCAGCACCACGACGGCCCCGTCGAGGAGATCGACGCCATTCTCGAGACGCTGCCGTGACGGACGCGGCGTTGCGGCGCCGGGTCGCGACGCTCGTCCTCGCGTTGCTCGCCTCGATCGCGGTCGGACGGCGCGCGGTGGCGCAAGGCGCTGCACCGGAACCGCAGCGCTGGTATGAGCTCGAGCTGCCCGCGGACGGCGAGCCGCCGCTCGTCCCACTCACGCACGATGCACTCGCCGAGCGGTTGGCGGAGAACGGCTACGACGGCGTCGTGCTCCGTTTTCCGCTGGGCGACACCCGTGGAGGTGGCGTGCCGGCGATCGCCCCGTCCGCGCTGCTGATGGCGCCGGACGCGGCCGTGGAGCCACTTCGCTCGCTGATGAAGGCGTACGGCGCGCGCTCTCTCCAGGTGGCAGTCGGTTGGCGCCGGAGCCAGCGGATCGACGACCTGACCGGGGCCGGTCCGCAGACGATCCACCGCGGCGCGAGCGCGCCGCAGCTCGATCTCAGCCCGGCCTCGCGTCCAACGGCCCGCAGCCTGCACTGGCTGGAGTGCGCCGCCGCGCCGCGCGACGTCGATCTCTGTGTCTCGTCCGACCTCCTGCTGCGGACTGCCCCGGAGCTCCGCGCGACACAGGCGGAGTACGACATCGCCGCTTTCGGGCGCCGAACCTTCGAGGTCGCGCCCGTGCTGTTCGCGCAAAGTCGATTGGCCTCGGCGATCACGGCGCATCTCGCCGGCGGCGTCGCGAGCGCGATGGCGCCGCTCGAGAACGAGTGGCTCGCCGAGCCGCATGCGGAGCGCCTGCCGCCGCTGCGCCGCGCGCCGGCCGTGCTCGATCTCGAAGAGTGGTGCTTCTCATTCGGCGCGAACGGACGGCCGGAGATCGACACCCTGCGGGCCACCGGAACCACCACGGGCCATCCCTTCACCTGGCCGGAGCTGCCGTCGCTCCTCGAGCTGCTGCCGGCGGCGGCGAATGACCGCGCGAAGCCGGGCGAGCTGGGTGCGACGGGCGTTCGGGCCCTCGCCGAGCTGCTCGCCGCGCGCGTCGCGACCATGCACGACTATGCGCGTTGGCTCATCAGGGCGGCACCCGATGCCAAGGCGCGGGTGCTCGCCGGCTGCGCCGCACAGCGCGAGCAGCTCGCGCTCCTCCTCCCCGCGCTCGCCGACACCTGGCGCGAAACGCTCGATCTCGATGAAGCGCTCGTGCGCGACGGCGAGCCGTGGCGCGTGCACCGACGCGAGTGGAGCGTCGCATGCGCGGTTCCATCGGGCTGGAGTGCTCCCGGCCCCATCACGACCGAGGTGATCGACGACCCGCGTCTGGGCCGCTGGCGCGATCACTTCGCGCCGCCCGGTGCCGAGCGGATCGATCTCTGGTCGCTGGTCGGTGTCGTCGCCCCCGACGTCCGCGTGACGCTCACCACCGGCTTCTCGCTGCGCGATCCGCGCAACGTTCGCCTTCGCGTCGCCGCCGCTGCTGCCCGCACGGTGAAGGTGAACGGCACGCCGGTCGTCCTCGACTTTGCCGCGGAGCGCGGACCGCTGCTCACGACCGTCTCCATTCCTTCCGGGCGCAGCGAGCTCACACTGGAGCTCACGCTCGACGGCAGCGCGGCCGATCTCGAGCTCGCCCTCGACCTGCTGCCACAACGCACCGATGGCATCGTGATCGATGCCACCAGCGCTTCGCGTGTCGAGGAGCCGGCGGTCCGCATCGGCGATCCGAGCGCGCTGAACGAAAGCAGCATCGTGCGACCCACGGGGCGCCGCGGCGCTGGCGATGGTCTGGCTTCGTTTCCATTGCACGTCTCCGACACGGGGCGATTCGACGCGTGGGTCCATCTCCTCGGCAGCTCCGATCCCGGCTCGACCGTCACGCTCGCACTGGACGGGAGCACGGCACGAACGCTCGAGCTCCCGCGCGCCGCCAAGTGGCAGTGGGTGCGCGCCGCGGCGCCGCTCACCATCGCGGTCGCGGGCGACCACTCCCTGCAGGTCCGGTTCGCCACCGAAGGGGTCCGGCTCGACACCATCGTCCTGCTGCCGATCGAGATCGTCTTTCCGCGCGTCCCCGATGGCGCCGCGCCGCTGTGGACGACCGCCTGGCGCTTCGATCCACTCGGCGCCGGCCTCGTGGTCGACCTGCCCGACCTGCGCCCCGGCGACCTCTTCGGCCGCGCCTTCACCGTCGACAAGTCGGCGAGCTACGACGTCTACGTCTGGCTGAAAGGCAACGATCCGCTCGCACCCGACCAGCGCGCCGAGCTCGAGCTGCTGGCGCCCACCACCCGGATGCGCTTCGTCTTCCCGGCCGGCACGCCCTACGAGGAGTGGATCGCCGCGGGCAGCGTCTCGCTCGCCGCCACGGAACGGGTCGAGCTGCACGTGCAGGGCGATGGCGCGCTGGCGCGGATCGCGCTAGTCCGCTAAAGCACCACCTCGTCCGCGGCGGGAGGGCTCCGGTTGCCGATCTACGACTTCGAGTGCTCGGGCTGCGGGAAGCGCTTCGAGGCGCTGGTCGGCGGCGTGCGCGCGCGTCCCGCCTGTGGCCACTGCGGCGCGCGCGCTGCCACCCGACTGCCGGCGGCGCCGAGAGTGCACGGAGCCTCCACGCGCGCACCGACGCTCCACACCGGCGGGCTCGGCGCACAAGGCTGCGGAAAGCTCGAGCGCCCCCACTCCCACGGCGTCGGCGGCAGCCCATGACCAACCGCCGTCCCGCCACCGTCGCGTTCGACATCGAGGTCGTCGGCTATGACTGGACCGAGCTCGACGAGGCGACGCGCGGCTACCTCCTCGAACGCGCCCGCAAGAAGGGCGAGAGCGCGGAGGATGCGGCCGGCAAGCTCGCGCTCACGCTCGGCCTTGGTCGCGTCGTGGCGATCGCGCTCTGGAACCTCGATGAGCAGCGCGGCGCGGTCCTGCTGGAAGGTGCTGCGGAAAACTGGAAGGAGTGGCCCGGGCGCAGCGATGGCGCGTGGCTCTTCCGCGGCGACGAGAAGCAGATGGTCGAGGCGTTCTGGGAGCGGATCCGCGGCTACGGCCGGTTGATCACCTTCAACGGTCGCATGTACGACGGGCCGGTGCTGATGTTGCGCTCGGCGTTGCACGGCGTGGCGCCGTCGCGCAACCTCGCGGCGCGCGACTTCGCGATGCGCCAGCACTGCGACCTCGCCGAGCTCTTCACCTTCCAGGGCGCCGTCCGCGAGAACTACAAGCTCGACTACTGGTGCCGGCGGTTCGGCATCGAGTCGCCGAAGTCGACGCTCGACGGCTCCCAGGTCGATCGCGCCTACAAAGCGGGCGAGATCGAGCAGATCGCCGACTACTGCCTGCGCGATGCCCACGCAACCGCGCAGCTCTTCGAGCGCGTCGCGCCGACGCTGCTGCCGCTCTTCCACTGAGCGCCAGCGCACCACGCCGACCCGGAAATCGCTTCGCGGTTCGCCCATCGAGGGGCGTCCCGATGCGCGCGCCGTCGCCGAGCTGTCGATAGGCCGTGGAGATCGATCCCCTCGATCGATCCTCACCAACGAGCCTTCGGATCGGAGTGACGGCCCATGCAGTCCTCGCGGGCGCCGCTGTTCGTCTTCTGCGCCGCCTTCTTCACCTTCCTGTTGGCGTTCACGACGCTGCTCCTGGTGCTGAAGCCGAAGATCGAGGCGCAGCGGGCGCGCGAGCTGGCGGCGGCAGCCAACCCGGGCAAGGCGGCCCGTCCGAGCGAGAAGACCCAGCCGATCCAGAGGGCCGACACCGAGCCCGCCATCGCCTCGCTGGCGCCGCACCGCGCCTCATCCAAGCCAGAGCCCGCCCACGCGACCGGCGCCGCCGGCGCGACCGGGGCCGTGCGGCTCCGCGTCAGTGGGAATGAGGCGGGCAATCTCGCGGACGCCACGGTCGAGCTGATCGCCGTGCGCCGTGACGCCGGGCATGGTGACCCGGGGCACGGTAGTGCATCACCCGGTGGCTCCGCACGCGATGGCTCCGATCCGGCTGACCCAGCGCAGAGCACGCAAGCGCCAGCCAACCCGGCCGCTCGCGCCACGACTGGCAGCGATGGCACCGCGGTCCTCCGCGGGATCGAGCGCGGCAGCTATCGCGTCCGTGTCCACGCCGACGACCACGCCGACGCCGAGACCGCATGGCGATTCGACGGAATCGGTCGCAACGGTACCGACGAGCTCGCTTTCGTCCTGCTGCCGCTCTCCACGTTCGTCCACGGCACGGCCATCGACGTCGACCAGTGCCCGGTGAGCGGCGGCAGCGTGGTCGCGCGGCTCCTCCGTCCACCACCACCGGCCGCGCAGGAGTGGTCGGCCGAGCTCGCGCACGACGGCAGCTTCCAGATCGGACCGCTACCGCGCGGCACTTTCGAGCTCGAGCTGCGGTGCGACGGCATGGTGCAACAGAGCCACGTCTATGCCGAGTCGGACGGTGAGACGATCGAGATCGTCGCCGTCCACGGCGGCGTGATCGTCGGCCACTTCGACGACGCGGCCACGCTCACCCGCGCGCCCACGCTCACGCTCTGGAGCAGCAACGCCGCGGGGCGGACGCACCCGGTCACGACGAGCTATCGGGTGGCCGTCAACCTCGAATCGCGCACCTTCCGCATCGAGGGCGTCGGCCCCGGCCGCTACGTCCTGCGCGCCGCCGCGGACGGCTACGCCGCCGCCCGCTCGACGCCCTTCGACGTGGTGATCGGCCAGGCGAGCGACCCCATCGCGATCACTCTGCGCGAAGGCGGCCATCTCACCGGAACGCTGATCGGCCACCGCGGCGACCTGCTCGCGAAAGCGCGCATCACCGCGTTCGAGGGCCTCTCACCGCCGCCCGCCGCGCTCGCCGAGCTCTTTCCCGCGACGGCACGCGCCTCGACCTGGAGCGATGAGAGCGGCGTGTTCGAGCTCTCCTCGCTCGCGCCCGGCACGCAGGTCCTGGTGATCGAGGCGAGCGGCCAGCCGCCGCGCACTTTCGGCCCCTTCTGGATCGAGGAAGGAGCCGCGTCGACGCTCGGCACGTTGGCGCTCGGCGGCGGCGCCGTGCTCGCGGCGGCGCTTCACGATCACGAAGGGCGGGTCGTCGCTGCGGGCCGTGCCCGCCTCACCTCGGAACAACTGGGTGTCGACCTCGGCGTCATCGCCGACGACCAAGGGAACCTCTGCCTCCGCGGCCTCGCGCCCGGTGACTACTGGCTCACCCCGAGCGAAGGCGGCGAACCGACCGCGTTCACGCTCGCGAGCGGCGAGACGTACCACCTCGAGCTGCCGCACGCCAGTCGGTGAGCGGGTGGGCCGGCAGCACCACCCACCGGCAGCGTCACGACGAAACGGAGCTCACCCCGCGGCGTGCGAAGAGCGGCACCCGCGGCCCGTTGTCGTGGCCGCCTTCGAGGTACTCGAAGTACGTGTAGCTGCGGCCGCCCGATTGGTACGCCTTCGTCGGCGACGAAGCAGTTCCAGTCGAAGATCGCGGTCAGCTCGACGAGCTCGGCGTCTGAGAGCGATTCGACCAGCGGGATGGCCTGGCGAAACGGCGCAGGTTAGCGGGGGAGTGGCCGGTGAGAGGCCTAAGCTCGCGCGGGAATGATCGACCCGCTTCCACCATCGGTCTGCCGCCGCGCGCTCGCACTTCGTCCCGCGACCTGGCTGCTCGCAGCGGCGGCCGTCCGCTTCGCGTCGCAACGCGCGGAGGCGCAGGTTGGCGGCGTGGCACTGATCGCCGGCGCGCTGGCTCTGGTGCACGACTTGCTGCCGGCGCTGCTGGCGCGACGGGCGCTTCGAGTGAATGGCGAGGAGCCACTGCGCGCGATCGAACGCGCCGCGCGCGTGAGCCTGCTGGTCGACCTGGCGCTGGTGGTCGTCGGCCTCTCGATCGGTGTCGCGCTGCAATCCGATGCCGCGACTGCGTGGTTCTTCGGGCCACCACGGCGCGCGCGGTGGTGGGCGGAGTCAGGGGCGGCTTGCGCGGCGCTGCTGCTCGTCGGACAAGCGCTGCCGCTGCCGGGGAGCGACGGTTTCGTGCTGATCGAAGCGGCGCTGCGACGAGCACGGCCGCAACTGGTGGCCACGCGGCTGACGAGCCGTGTCGGTGGCTCGCTCGCGGCGGTGATGGCGCTGGCAATCGCGGTGGCACCACCGGGTCCGCTCGATGGCATCGGTTGGGGGCTCGCGGCGGCGCTGCTCGCGGCGGCGTGGCTCGAGCAGCGCGGTGCGTTTGGGCGCGCGCTCGCGCGGGAGTGGGCGCTGCAGAGCCACACCACGCGCCACGTCGCGAGCCTGCGCCCGCTCTCACCGGCACAGTTCGACCGTTTCCGACTCGCGGCCGAGCGTGCCTACGTCGCGCGCGTCTCGCCCGCGACACGCGCCGGCGCCCGCCAGAGCAGCACGAAACCGCCGACCAGCGCCAGCAGCAACAGTCCGACCGATCCCGCGTAGCTCTGCGTGCGATCGTCCAGCAACGTGAACGGATAGAGCGTGAGCAGCGAAGCACGCTGCACCAGGCCGTAGACGCCGAACGCCTCGCCGAGCTCGGCCGGCGGCACCAGGTGGACGATCCACTGCCGGCTGCATGCCCAGACGCCGGCGAGGCCGGCACCGCCAAGCGTTCCGATCGCACCGACGCGCAACCAGAGTGACGGCCCGAACTGCGCGATCGCGAGCCCGCTCGCGAGCAGGGCGACCGAGAGCAGCATCGCCCACCGTCCGTTGCGCCGATCGCTCGCACGGCCGAGCAGGAAGCCGCCGGCGACGCACGAAAGCTGAACGCCGAGCAGGAACCAGCTCACGCCAACGCTCGAGAGACCGAGCCCCTCCGGCTGCTCGGCGAAACGGGCGACCTGGACGATGACGGTGTTCACGACATCGCAGACCAGGAAGGTCCCGAGAAAGAAGCAGCGCCGCGCCGGATCGCGCAGCTGCCGGCGCAAGGCACCGAAGGTCTCGACCCAGGCGCCGACCAACACGCGACGCGAGGTCGCGCCGGGATGGGCCGGCGGCGGCTCGGGCACCCAGCAACGCAACGGCAGCGTGAAGACGAAGAAGAACGCGGCCGCGAGCAGATAGAGGAGCCAGTAACCGTAGCGATCGAGGCCGAACGCGAGGATCAGCCCGATGGCGACCAGGTTGCCGGCGTAGCCGAGCGCGACGCCGATTCCCGACACCACCCCCACCGACTCGCGACCGACCAGCGCTGGCAGCAACGCGTTGTAGGGCACACCCGCCAGCTCGTAGCAGAGGCGCGCACCGAGGTAGAGCAGCGCCAGCACGAACGGCGTCGGAGCCACCCCCATCGCCGCCGTGAGCAGGCAGCAGATGATCGTCAGCCCGAGTGTCAGCGCGCGCGCGCGGCCGCCGCGATCGACCAGCGCGCCGAGCGCCGGCGAGAAGAGCGCCGAGAGCAGCATCGCCGGCACCGTGGCGAAGGCGATCGTCGACTCGCTGCCCGTCCACTCCGCGAGCTGCTTGGGAAGGTACTTGGTGGCAACGAGGAGGAAGAAGACCGTGTTCGCCAGGTCGTAGAGCGACCAGCTGATGACGGTCCGTCGCGAGACGTTGGTGGGCAGCGAAAGCACCCGCGCATCATCCGGCTCGAACGACGCGCTGCAATGACCGCGCTACGCGGCGAGACTCACGCCACCGGCGTGATGAGTTGCTTCTGCACGTCCTGCTCGGTCGCCGCGACCTGGAAGAACTGGTCGAGGTGCATCATCCGGAAGATCTTCTGCAGGAAGTGGGTGATGCCGGTGAGCCAGAGCGAGCCGCCGCCACCGTGGATCACGTTGTGGAGCCCGATCATCAAGCCGACGCCGCACGAATCGACGATGCTCACCTTGGCGAGGTCGAGCACGAACCATTTGGTCCCGCTCGCGAGCCGCTCGAGGACGACCTGGCGCAAGGTCGCCTTCAGCTCGTCGGCGATGTCGTAGTTCAGGTACTTCGAGTGGATCTGG
>CAYRQC010000171.1:0-6764 GCA_964426265.1 uncultured Phycisphaerales bacterium
AACCGGCTGGCCCGGCAAGCTCGGCGTCCCGACCTTCACCTGTGTCTCCGATCCGATCGTCAGTACTACGCTGGTGGCGCACGTCGACAGCTCTTCGGGCGCCGCCTACTCGATCGCCTTCCTGCTGCTCGGCAGCGCGCCGGCGCAGATCCCCACCAATCTCGGCGGTGATCTGCTGGTGATACCCGATGCGTCCATCCCGTTCGTGCTCTACAAGAAGGGCTACGACTTCGTCGAGGATGTGCCTTACGACATCGCCCTCGTGGGAGCGGTCCTGTACGCCCAAGTTCTCGAAGTCGACCCGGCTGCGAGCAAAGGGGTCTCGTTCACACCAGGGCTGCAGGTGAACGTCGGTTTCTGACTTGGGTCTTTCGGACGTCTGGTCGGGAAGTGACGGCGTAGGACGAGTCGGGTGGGCGGATGCAAGCACACGCCTATTCGCGTGATCGGCCGCTTCCACGTTCCAACGCGTGGAAACGATCGCTAGCGAGTGGGCCGAAGACTTCGTTCCGTCCGTCCGGCCAGCGCACGACGACTTGCTCCGCTACGGTCACACTGCCAAGGCCGAAGTGGAGGCGCAGGTCTTGCCATGACGCGAACGAAGCAGCACCCCGTTGCTCGAGGCGCAGCGTCTTGCCGCCGGCGGTGACGTCGACGCGCGCCCCGATCGCATCCGGGTTCTTGCCACTGCCGTGCAACTCGATGCCGAGCCAATGGCCCGCGCCGACGGGGCCGCGCCGCTCGGCGATGATCGCGTCGTGGTTGTTGGCGTTGATCGCCAGGTCGAGATCGCCGTCGTTGTCGAGGTCGGCGAGCACGAGGCCGCGGCCGACGTGGCGCTGCTCGAAGAAGGGGCCGGCTTCGAGCCCCGATTTCAGTTCCCAAGGAGTGAAGTGGCCGGCGCCGTCGTTCAACAGCAGCTTGGGAAGCTGCTCGTAGAGCTGTGAGGCGTCGTATTGGGTCACACCCGCGTGCAGGTGACCGTTCACGACGAGCAGGTCCTGGTCGGTGTCGTCGTCGAAGTCGAAGAAACGGATGCCCCAGCCGAAGTCGAGCACCGAGCTGCGGGCGATGCCGCGCGCCATGGCCTGCTCATCGAAACGGGTCTTGCCCTCGTTGAGATAGAGGGCGTTCGCCTCCATGGCGAGGTTGGTGACGACGAGGTCGGCGTCGAGATCGCCGTCGATGTCGGCGAAGTCACAGCCCATACAGCCTTGCGTGCGGCCGTCACGGTCGTAGGAGATGCTCGCCGCCTCGGAGATGTCGGTGAAGGCGAGCTCGCCGGGCTTGCCGTCGTTGCGGTAGAGGAAGTTCGCCGTCGAGTCGTTGGCGACGAAGAGGTCTTGGTCACCGTCGTCGTCGACGTCGCTCGCGATGGCGCCGAGCGCCTTGCCGTCGCGGCGGGTGATCCCGGCGCGCGCGGTCACGTCGGTGAAGGTGCCGTCGCCGTTGTTGCGATAGAGGAGATCGGAGTCGGGCTCGAAGACGTCGGGGTGGCAGTAGGACTGCGCGGCGGGCGGCAGCGCACAGGTGCGATGGAGCGCGACCGTCCACTTCACGTAGTTGCCGACAAAGAGGTCGAGGTCGCCGTCGCGATCGAAGTCGGCCCACAGCGCGGCGCCGGCGTAACGCGAGTCGCCGACGCCGGCGCGGTCGGTCACGTCTTCGAACTTGCCATCGCCACGGTTCCGGAACAGTTGGTTCTTGCCCCACCCATAGACGAAGACGTCGCGCCAGCCGTCGCCGTCGTAGTCGCCGAGCAGACAGCCGGTGCCGTAGACGGTCGCGCCACAACCGGCCGTGTCGGTGACATCGGTGAAGTGGAGCCCGCCGTCATTGCGGTAGAGGCGGCTCGTGAACGGACCGGGCTCGGCATAGCCCGGCAGCGCGCCCCCCTGCACGAGATAGAGATCCTGGTCGCCGTCGCGGTCGTAGTCGAAGCAGCCGAGCCCCGAGCCGTTGGTCTCGATGAAGTACATCCGGCCGGAGGCGCCGTTCACGTGGCGGAACGTGACGCCGGAGTTGGCGGTGACATCGACGAAACCCACGGTGTCGCGCTTGGTTGAGGCGCGGTCGCCATCACGGTTGGCGGCGTCGCCGCCGTCGGTGAGACTGCCGCCGCTGATGTCGCGGTTGTCACCGCTGCCACTAGCTCCGTTGCCAGTGCCCTTGCCAGCGTCGTCGCCACCGCAGCTGGTGACTGCGAAAGCTACAGCAGCCACCACGCTCTGCCCCGCCGCCTCCGCCGCGCGCATGAGCCTTCCGCCGCTCATTGCTTCTCCAGCAGCGCCTGCAACTTCGGCGGAATCACCGTCACCGGAAGATCGGGAAGCGCCTTTCGCAGCGCGACGAGCCGCGCCACCGCCGCCTTGCGATCGCCGCCGCGCAGCGCGAGGTCGGCCGCCAGGAGATAGCCATCCACGAACTCCGGCGCACTCTTGACCAGATCGTCGAGCGACAGCAGCGCCTCCGCATCGCGCCCGAGCTCGGCGAGCGCCTTCGCGAACTCGAGCCGTGCCTTGTGGTTCTCCGGCGCGAGCCCCGCGATCTCGCCCCACAGCTCGAGCCGCCGCGCCGGGTCCTCCCGGTTTCGTCCAGTCTTGTTGTCGAACAGGTCATTCAGCGCGCGATGGAGCCGCTCCTCGCGGATCGCCTCCGGCTCGCGGCCGAGCTGGCGGTAGAGGCGCGACAGCCGGAAGTGGCTCGGCAGATGGTTGGGTTCGAGCTTGGTCGCCGCGACGAACGCCGCCACCGCTTCGTCATGCCGACCGGCAGCTTCGAGTGTCAGTCCGCGCTCGTAGGGCGTGTCGGCGAATCGCGGGTGCAGCGCTGCCGCCCGTTCGAGATGGGCAAGCGAGCCGTCGAGATCACCCGCCTGCCGCGCGAGCACGCCAAGAAAGTGCTCCGCCTCACCACGCATCTCCGGCGCGACGCGGTCGGGCGCGGTCGCCAGGAATGCACTCAGCTCGCGCGCTGCCGCCTCGTACTCGGTGAGTCCATAGTGTGCGAGCCCGAGCCCCCAGTGCGCCTCGGCCACTGTTGCATCGAGCGCGAGCGCCCGGCCGAACGCCTCGATCGCCCGCGAGTAGGACATGCCGGTGCCGGCGATGACATAGCTGCGGCCCAGCCAGTACCAGGCGGTCGCCGATCGCGGATCCATGGCGGTGGTGTGGGTGAACGCGTCGCGTGCGGCGAGCAGTTCGTTGCTCGCGAAGAGCTGTTGACCGCGCGCCAGCTCGGCGCGTGAGCCCTCGGGGTCGCCGCTTTCGAGTGTAGACGGAGTAGACGGGATGGACTGCGCGGATGGTGCCGACTGTGCCGACGTTGCGGGCGCAGCCGGTGGATCGATCGCTGATTCCCGGCTGCAGCCGACGAAGGTCGCAAAGATCGCGCTGGTCGCAAGGCTCGTGATGATCGTGAGGCTCGCGCGCCTCCCGAGCCCAAAAACGCTGATCAGGGGCGCGGCCGCCGTGCCGCGGAGTCGACGTGGTCGTGCACCGGCTCGATGTGTCTCTTGGGGTCGCAGTGGAGGAGCAGGCAGTGGAGGCCGAACGCCACCGCCAGCACCAGCAGCACGGCTGCCAAAAGGACAGGAAGGACACTCATCGGAAGCCTTGCTCTCCGAGGTCGTGGCGCCGTTCGATCGGATGACCGATCGGGTGAACCATCCGTTGAAGCGGAGCAAGGACGGTACCAGCCGGCGCGCTTCCGTGGAATCACGTGAATTGTGCGGAGCCCGTGGAAGTCGTGAAGCGCGATCGGCGTTCATGAGCGATTCAGCGCGGCTCAGCAACGGTGTGGTAGCGGTCTGGGACAAGCTGGCCCAACCGCTGATGCTGCCCGCTCGGCCAGCGGACCTCGACGTCGACCGGCAAAGTGCTGTCGCCGAGCCCAACGAGCACGCGGTGATCGTGTCCGCACAGGTAGCTCTCCCCGCCGCGAACCTGGCGACGCTGGACACGGCCACCGATCGTGACGATCACTTCCGCCCCGAGTGCGTCGCGATTCGAGCGCGAACCGACGAGGAGAAACCCGATCCAGTGGTTCGCGTTGCCGCGCTCGTTGCGCTGGAGACGCGCCGCGCCGCCGTTGTTCGTGAAGAGGAGGTCGAGGTCGCCGTCGTCGTCGAAGTCGGCGGCCGCGAGGCCCCGCCCGACCTCGCGCTCGCCGAAGTAGCTGCCCGCCTCCGCCACCGTCGCGAGCCGGAACTTGCCGCCGCCGTCGTTCCAGTAGAGGTGCGCCGGCTGCCGGTAGGTCGTGCCGGTCAGGAGCAGCTCGGCGTTGTCGAGCACATGCCCGTTCGCGATCGCGAGGTCGAGGTCGCCGTCGTTGTCGAGATCGGCCAGCACCGCGCCGAAGCCGACGAACGGCAGTGACGGTCCGGCGAGCCCGCTCGCCCAGCTTCGATCGCGGTACTGCTCGCCGTCCAACAACCAGAGCGTGTTGTATTCATTGCTCAAGTTGTCGGTGAAGAGGTCGAGATCCTGGTCGCCATCGACGTCGCCAAAGGCCGTTCCCATCGACGACTGCGTGCGTCCTTCGCCGTTGTAATCGACGCCCCATTGCGACGCGACGTCGGTGAAGTGGAGCGCGCCATCGTTGCGCCAGAGGAAGTTGGCGTCGGAGTCGTTGGCGACGAAGAGGTCGGGATCGCCGTCCTGGTCGAAGTCGCCGGTCGCGACGCCGAGCCCCTTGCCCTTCTTCCCGCCGAGTCCCGCCTGCGCCGACACGTCAGTGAAGGTCCCGTCGCCATTGTTGCGAAGAAGTGTGTCATCGATGCCCTGGTACATGTCGGGGTGGCAGTAGCTCTGGTACTGCGGCCCGCGCTTGGGCTCGCCGCACACCTTGCCATCGCCGACCCGGAAGTCGACGTAGCCGACGACGTAGAGATCGAGGTCACCGTCGCGATCGAAGTCGGCCCACGCGCACGCGCTGTGGTAGCGATCACCGTCGGCCACGCCCGCGGCCGCGGTGACGTCGCTCCAGAGACCGTGGCCGTCATTGCGCCACAGCACGTTCGGACCATAGTTGGTGACGTAGAGATCGCTGTCACCATCGTTGTCGTAGTCGGCGGCGGCGGCCGCCATGCCGTGTGCCGACTCGCCTTGCTGCGCGGCGCTGGTGGCATCGACGAAGTGGCCGCCCTCCTGCCGGAGCAGCACATCGTGCAGCGCTTTCTTCGCCGTGTACCCGGGCAGCGCAGCGCCCTGGACCAGGAAGAGATCGAGCTTCCCATCGCCATCGGCATCGAGCCACGCGGCCCCCGAGCCATTGGTCTCGACGAACCAGCGCTGGCCGCTCGCGCCGTTCTCGTGCTGGAAGGTGAGGCCGACTTCGGCGGTGACGTCGCGGAAGAATGGCGTGACAGCAGCGAGCGGCGTCGCGGCCGGTTGCGGCGTGGCGGCCGAAAGCGGCGGCGTCGCAGCGGGTGTCGAAACCGGTGTTGCGGCCTCGTCGCCGCACGCTGGCACGATCGTCAGCAGTGCGAGCCATGCGACCCCGCGCGACTTCACTTGCCAAAGCCGTCCTTCACGGCCTGGTCGAGCTGGAGCTTGAGTTCAGCCGGAAGCGTCTTGCAGCGCGCGACCACGCGGCCGAGCTCACGGCGCGCCGCGTCGTCGCCGAGCGTTCCCCGCAGCAGCTCGATCAGTAGGCTCCACGCCTCGCCGGTCGCTTGGCTCGTCGCCGCGCTCTCGATCACGAGCGCCTTCAGCCGCTCGAGTGCCCGCTCTCGCTGTCCGAGCGTCGCCTGCATGCGGGCGAGCTGCACGCGGCCCTCGATCCACTGCGGCAGGACCACTTCGAGGCGCTCCAGCGCCGCGAGCTTCTCCATCACCGATTCGCGTGTGTTGGCGCTGTTGTCGCCCGTCTGGTTGAGCAGCCGATGGATCTCTGCTACGCGCTCGGCCTCTTCAGCGCGTCCCGCACGCCGCAGCAGTTGCGCGCGCAGGAAGTGCGCCTCGATCAGCCCCGGCCGCCGTGCGATCGCCTGATCGACCCATAGCAACGCCGTCGCGTCATCACCCGCTTCGGCAAGCGCATTGCCCATGCGAAACAGCGCCCACGGATAGGCCGGCAGCACCGCGAGTGCTTTCTCATAGTTCGGCAGCGCATCGCGGAAGCGTCCCTCGTGCTCGCACAACCACCCGCGCAGCACCCACGCCTCGGCGCGCCACTCGACGTGCTCCTTCGGGTCGAGTGCGAAGTAGGTGTCGAGCGCCAGTCGGCAGCGCGCGCTCGCATCCGCTCGGAAAGCGGCACGTGCCAGGAGGAAGGCGGCCTCGGCGTCGGCCGGTGCGCTGCCGAACGTCGCTTCCAGCAGCGCGAGTGCCTTCGGCGGGTCGGCCTTCGCGTTGACGCCGAGCAGCTCGCGCGCCTGCGTGAGCGCCTGCGCTGCGACGTCGGCCGCTGGTTGCAGGGTCGTGCGCGCGGTCGTTGCCTCTTGCACCGTGGCGGCGGACGGCTCACCGCCGTCCTGCGGTGGGGGCCCGCAGGTCACCAGCAACAGCAGCGCGAGGTAGATCGTGCGACGCATCCGAGGAAGATCGGCACCTGACAGGACCGGCCTGGATGGTCGGCTCGCGCAAGAGCGTAGCGTGAGTCGGGAGCAGGGAGTTCCGACGGATCGTTGGCGCACCGAAGTCTTGCTCCTCGCTCGCGCTAGATTCTCCGCCCGGCCATCGCCCTCAACCCCCAAGCACGAAGGTTTCTCATGCTCCAGCACCTCGCCTTCTCGTTCGCGGCGTTGTTCGTCGCGAGCCCGT
>CAYRQC010000172.1:0-3145 GCA_964426265.1 uncultured Phycisphaerales bacterium
GCGCGAGGAGCTCGACAACCTGCGCGTGCCCGAGAGCTCGATCTACACCCTGCCCGACCAGGACTACTGGGTCGACATCACCGACAAGCGCTCCAAGCGCCGCGGGCTCGACCTGTCGCGCGTCGACAGCGCTTCGGACGCCGAACTGAAGGCGAAGCTGCAGAGCACGCGCATCCCGGGTCTCAAGGTCTCCGACGAAGGCAGCCTGTCGGCGGTGATCGACATCCTGCGCACGTTCACCGGGCTGCCGCTGGTGGTCGACCCGGCCGCGGAGAACGCCGCCGCGGACGCGGGCGTGTCGTTCAACTTCGACTTCACGTCGTCCTTGAGCGTCGAGCAGACGCTCAATCTGATCACGCGCGCCGCGGGCGAGGACGTCGCCTGGACCGTGCGCTACGACGCCGTGCTCGTCACCACCAAGCTCAAGGCGCGCGGCACGCCCAAGATCTACAACCACGACGTGCAGGACCTGGTCTTCGGCCTGACCGACTTCCTCGGTCCGCGCATCGATCGCCTGCGGCTCTTGGCCGACATGGAAGACGACGACGGCGGCGGCCCTTTCGGCGGCATCGGCGAGAAGCCCAAGCTGATCGAGATCGGCGCGCTCTCGACCTTGATCCAGGAGAATGTCGCGCCCGGTACCTGGGAGGAAGAGGGCGTGTCGATCGCCGAGGGCGAAGGCTTCATCGTCATCGTGCACACGCCGGAGGTGCAGGAGAAGGTCAAGAAGTTCCTCAACGACCTGCGCCGTTTCGGTTCGTCGCTGGTGACGATCGAGTCGAAATTCATGACCGTCGCCTCGAACTGGTTGCAGGAGATCGGCGTCGACTTCCGCGGCCTCGACAACCCGGTGTTCCCGTTCAAGGACATGGACGACCTGACCAACGGCCTCGAGGACGGCGCCTCGCGCGGTCTCGACAACAACGGCCTGGGCGCAGCGTCCGGCATCCCTTCCTCGGGCTTCTTCTACAACGATGGAGGGGACGGCGACTTCAAGGGCCGCACCGAGAACGGCTTCGACAATCCGCTCGGCTCGGCGATCTCGACCATCGGCGGCATCACGACCCAGATCACCTTCCTGAACGACTTGGAGATCTCGGCCATCCTGCGCGCGGTCGAGAAGTCGACCAACTATCAGCTGATCAACAACCAAGTGCTCTCGGTGCACAACACCCAGCGCGCCTACGTCGCGGTGATCAACCAGCAGGCCTACATCCAGGACTTCGACGTCGAAGTCGCGCAGTTCCAGGCCGTCGCCGATCCCCAGATCAACGTGCTGCACGAGGGCGTCGTGCTCGACGTGCGGCCGACGATCCACCACGATCGCAAGTACCTGACGCTCGAGATCCAGCCGACGGTCGCCAAGGTCGTCGCCCTGCGCACGTTCTCGTCGACGCTCGGCGGCAACACCTCGCCGGTCGAGTTCCAGTTGCCGGAACTCGAAGTGCAGAGCGTGTTCACCACCGCGGTGATCCCCGACGGCGGCTCGATCCTGCTCGGCGGACTCTCGAACGTGCGCAACATCGAGCGCCGCGCCGAAGTGCCCTGGCTCGCCAAGCTCCCGCTCGTCGGCTTCCTGCTCAAGAGCGAGGGCTACGACGAAGAGAACAAGAGCCTGATGATCTTGATCCGCGCGCACATCACCGACGTGCAGGACGAGGTCGAGAAGCTCGAAGCCCGCGCGCGCTGAGCGCGGCTTCCGTTTGCACCGAGCCGCGGCGCGCCGTCCCATCAGGGTGCGCCGCGCTTCTCATTGCGCGCGGCGCGCACGTTCACTCGCACGCCGCGCTTCTCATCGGGCGCGAGTCCCCCATGGCTTGCTCGCCGGCGCGCGCACGGCGTAGCCTCTCCCACGCCATGGCAGGCCTCGACGCGATCTTCTTCGACATCGACGACACGCTGTGCGCGACGACGAGCTTCGCCCAGCGCGCGCGTCACAACGCCGTGCGCGCGATGATCGCCGCCGGCTTGCGCGCGCCCGAGGAGCTCGTGTACCGCGAGCTCGAGGACGTGATCGCCGAGTTCTCGTCCAACTACGAGCACCACTTCGACAAGTTGCTCGTGCGCCTCGACCGCGCGGCCCTCGAGCACCTCAATCCGGCGCTGGTCGTCGCCGCCGGAGTCGCGGCCTACCACGACACCAAGTTCCGCGAGCTGCGACCGTTCCCGGGCGTGATCGAGCTCTTCCGCGACCTGCGCGCGGCGCGCGTGCGCCTGGGCGTGATCACCCACGGCTGGACGGTCAAGCAGGCCGAGAAGCTCGTGCGCTTGGAACTGGTCCCCTATCTCGATCCCGAGGCGATCTTCATCTCGGACCAAGTCGGCATCAACAAGCCCAACCCCAAGCTGTACCAGACCGCGCTCGCGCGCGTCGGCGTCCGTCCGGAGCGCGCGATGTACGTCGGAGACAGCCCGAGGAACGACATCGAGCCGCCCAAGCAGCTCGGCATGCTCACGTGCTGGGCGCGGCTGGTCGAGCGCCCGCTCGACCTGTCGCCCGCGCCGACGCACGCGATCCGGAGCTTCGCCGAACTCAGGGAGCTGCTGCGCGAGCACTACGGTCTGGCGCTCCCGGCGGCGCCGCCAGCCAGCACCTGACGTCGCGCGCGCGCCCGACTTCGAGCGCCGGCGGATCGTCGCTCGCGCAGCGCGCAAGCACTTCCGAGCAGCGCGGATGGAACGCGCAGCCGCTCGGCAGGCGCGCGGGATTCGGGACTTCGCCCCCGAGCGCGCGCGGCGCGCTCCGCGACGAGCGCGTACGCGAGTTGTTGACGGAGGTCGGACTCGCGCCCGAGCTCGCGGCGGCGTTCCCGCACGAATTGTCCGGCGGTCAGTGCCAGCGCGTCGCGATCGCGCGCGCCCTCGCCCGCGCGCCGGAGCTCTTGGTGTGCGACGAAGTGCTGTCCGCGCTGGACGTGTCGGTGCAGGCGCAGGTCGTCGAACTGCTCGGCCTGTTGCGGCCTCGCTCGCGCCTGGCGCTGCTGTTCGTCACCCACGATCTGGCCGTCGCGCGCCGCGTCGCCGATCGAATCGCGGTCCGGTACGCGGGCCGCATCGTCGAGAGCGGTCCGGCGCGCGAGCTGTTCGACGCGCCCGCCCATCCCTACACGCGCGCGTTGCTCGCCGCGCGCCCGCGGCTGGGGCC